>DASTKD010000240.1:0-27163 GCA_035716135.1 Ktedonobacteraceae bacterium | reverse complement strand
AGTGGTTGATAACGGAGTCGTCTTCGTCGGTTCAAACAATAAGCACTTTTATGCGCTGAACAGCAAAGATGGCAAAGTGTTGTGGTCGTATGTCGCAAAGGCCGATATTGGCTCCTCGCCAGCCATCGCCAACGGTATCGTCTATGTTGGTTCCAGCGATCACAAAGTCTATGCCTTCAATGAACGTACCGGCATGCTTGCCTGGTCCTATAACACCTCTAACTCCGTCTGGTCTTCACCCTCCGTCGCTGATGGCATCGTCTATGTCGGCTCCAACGATTCCACCCTCTACGCGCTGGACGCCCGCACCGGAAAAGGACTCTGGGGGCAGGCTACCGATAACTTCGTCTCCTCATCGCCTGCCGTAGTAAACGGCGTGGTCTATGTAGGTTCAGAGGATGGCAACCTCTACGCTTTCGACGCCCAGAAAGGAGACAGGTTATGGCATGTGCTACTCGGTACCGCCATTCGCGTCTCCTCGCCCGCTGTAGTAAACGGGGTCGTCTACGTCGGCTCGGAAGATGATAACCTCTACGCGCTTGACAGCCGCACAGGCAAAATGCTGTGGAAAGCTGCCACAAAGAGCTATATTCATTCCTCACCAGCCGTTGCCAACGGCGTCGTCTACATCGGCTCGACCGATGGTAACCTTTACGCCTTTAACGCCCTGACCGGCCAGCCATTATGGAAGACAGCCACCGGCGCGGCCATTTTTTCCTCGCCCACCGTAGCCAATGGCGTCGTCTACATTGGCTCCCAGGACGACAAACTTTACGCCATCGATGCCGAAACAGGCACCGTCCTCTGGTCCTATAAAACCGGCGAACCCATCGACTCATCCCCAACCGTAACCAATGGAATGCTCTACGTCGGCTCGTGGGACGGCAATTTGTACGCCTTTGGCCTCCCGGCAAATACACCTTAATTAGATTTTTTCTCATGTATACTTGTATCTAGAAGGTGGTCATGCTATGATGAAGGTCAATACGTGGAAAGGGCATACTAATGAATGGTAAGGCAGCAAAAACTGCCTCGCGGACAAAAGCGAGCAGTACAACGAACATCGTCATCTCAGCCGTATGATAATGCATTAAAAGCACTGATGGGAGACCACGCTGCGGAAATCATACCAGAGTTTATACCGGAAGCGGCAGTAGTCATTGAACAAAATAATGAAATTAAGCAAGAGAACTTACGTGCCGATCTGGTCTATTTCATTCATTATGAGAACGAACTACATGTCTTAAACATGGAATTGCAGACCAACTCGGATAGTGATATGCCGGGTCGCATGTTACGCTATCATGTCGGGCTGCATCTTGACTATAATTTGCCAGTGTTATCGGTAATCTTGTACTTGTTTGAGACGAGCGTTCCAACACCTCCCTACAGGGAAATGAGTGGAAAGAAAGAGCAGTTGACGTTTCATTATCTCGTGATAGCATTGTGGACACTGGATGCAAGGGAGTATGTTGAGAAGCGTGCGATTGCTATGTACACATTCTTGCCAGGGATGAAAGGGGCAAATGTAGCGTTGCTCAAAGAGGCCATAGATGGAATGAAGCAACGTTACACCCGGAAACAATTAGCGCGTCACCTTACGAGATTTCGAACGATTTTGCATCGTTCAAAGATGTTATCGGAATCGGACAAACAGATCGTGGAGGATTACATGCAATCATACGACAGCTTGCTGGACAGTGACCCTTATATACAGCAGAAGCTAGCTAAAAAGGCTACTGAAAGTGAAATAAGAGCGTTACAAGAGGTTGCTCTGGAGGCCGTAGAAGATCAGTATCCTGCTTTAATGCCATTTGCTAAAGAGAAGATTGTACTTATCAGAAAGCCTGATCTTCTACGCTTGCTGGTGAAGCAGATTTATAAAGCTCCCGATGAAAAGATTGCTCAATTAATTCTGGACACTTATACCGGCTAAGCAAATCTCTGTATTATGTCAGAACAAGAACAACGCATTGAAAAAGACGCGCCATTGCGCCGCGATATTCACGCGCTGGGGGATGCCCTGGGACGCGCCATCCGCCAGCACAGCCGACCCGAAGTTTTTGAAACGGAGGAGTGGTTGCGCTTGCATTGCAGGCGATTGCGCGAGTGCGCCGAATTATTGCAATCCGCCAGCAGCGATGATGCGGCGCGCCTGCGCGAAGAAATCGAGACGCTGGATGCCGAAATCACTCACGTCGTAGAAGAGTGCGACCTTCCCACCGCCATCGACGTTATCCGCGCTTTCACCGTCTATTTCCACCTCGTCAATACTGCCGAGCAACAGCACCGCACGCGCAGGCGCAGAGAACATGAAACCGCGCCTCATCCAACGCCGCAGCGTGGCTCGCTGGCCGCGCTGTTGAACTTCTTCGAGCAGAACGACATGAACGCCGCCAGCATACAAGAACTGCTCAACCGGCTCTCTATCGAGCTGGTATTTACGGCCCACCCCACCGAGGCTACACGCCGCAGTTTGATCGTCAAATCCAGCCGCATCGCGGAATTGCTGGCAGCTTATGACCATCTCGCGGAGATGACGCCGCGCGAACGCTTGCGCTGGCAGCGCGAACTGGAAAGCATCGTTGACCTGCTATGGCGTATCGACTCGGTCTTGCATGTGCGCCTGCAACCGTTCGACGAAATCAAAATGGGCCTCTACTACCTCGAGGAAATCCTGTATCGAGCTGTGCCAGAACTATACGCCGAACTTGAAGAATTGCTCCAGCAGCGCTACCCCCGCCACCAGTGGAACATCCCGCCATTCCTGCGCGCCGGCTCCTGGATTGGCGGCGACCAGGATGGCAACCCGCACGTCGGGCCGCATACCCTCTTACAAGCCTTGCGACTGCAACGAGCGCGCGTCATCGAGCATTACCGCGCCTCCATCGAAAAACTGGCGCAAGAGTATTCGCAATCCCTCAAATATTGCACCGTCACCCCCGCTCTGGAAGATTCGATCAAACGTGATGCCGCCGTCATGCCCGATTATGACCGCGAGCTTGGCCCGCAGACCGCTATGGAACCCTACCGCCGCAAACTCTCATTCACGTGGAAACGCCTCGGCGTGTTGCTCTCCGCTTCCAACACCCCGGATGTCAATGGCGCGCATCAGGATGCCATAATCACACGCGAACCTTCCTATAGCCAGGCAAGCGAATTGCTGGCCGACCTGGAATTATTACAGGCCAGCTTGCAGGCCGATGGCGAACATGAGGTCACGCAGGGACGACTGACCACCCTGATACGCCAGGTGCAGGTATTCGGCTTCCATTTCGCCGCCCTGGATGTGCGCCAGCACAGTGAACGCCATGCCAGCGCCCTGGCGGAGTTACTGAGCGTCACCCATTTGCTCAAAGAAGATTACCGCGCGCTCGACGAAGCCGAACGGGTGCGCGTGCTGGAAAGCCTCCTGCGCGACCCGCGTGTGCTGCCGCGCCACGAACTCCAGCTGAGCGCGGACACATCCCATATCCTGGCAACCTTCGACGCCATTCGCCGCGCCAGGGAGGAGTTTGGGGAGAATGCCATCTCCTGCTACATCATCAGCATGTCGCGCAGCCTGAGCGATTTGCTCGAAGTGCAGTTTTTCTGCAAGGAAGCTGGCATCAGTGGATTACCCATCGTGCCATTGTTCGAGACCATCGAAGACCTGCGCACCTGCACCAGCATTCTCGCCAGCGCCTTTACTCACAAACGGTACCGCGCATATCTCCACACCTGCCACAATCAACAGCAGGTTATGCTGGGCTATTCGGACAGCAGCAAAGATGGCGGTATCCTGACCTCAAGCTGGGAATTGTACCAGGCACAACTCCGGTTGGCCGCTCTGGGTCAGCAACATGCCATCGGTATTACCCTCTTTCATGGGCGTGGTGGCGCGATTGGACGCGGCGGCGGTCCCATTTACGAAGCCATCCTGGGTCAGCCGCCTGGCACAGTCAACGGGCGATTGCGCATCACCGAGCAGGGCGAAATGCTCTCATTCAAATATGGCCTTCCCGAAATCGCGCTGCGCAACCTGGAACTGGTAGTAACCGGAGTAGCCGAGTCCAGCATTCCACACGCAAAACCGGACGTAAACGCTGCTGCATCCCGTGTAGAGCAGTGGGCAACTATCATGAATAACCTGTCTGAACGCGCTTACGCCCATTATCGCGGCTTGATCTACGAGACGCCCGAATTTTTGCGCTTTTTCGAGCAAGCTACCCCCATTCTTGAGCTAGGCTGGCTCAACCTCGGCTCGCGGCCAGCGCGCCGCGCCAGAGGACGCAGCATCGAAGAACTACGCGCCATCCCCTGGGTATTCTCCTGGATGCAAAGCCGCTACGTCCTGCCAAGCTGGTACGGTGTCGGTACCGCGCTCGAGGAGTACGTCGCGCAACAACCCGCCAGTCTCGTGGAACTGCGCCGCATGTACCGCGAGTGGTCTTTTTTGCGCGCCTTCCTCGATAATATGCAAATGACGCTCTCAAAAGCCGATATGCACATCGCCCGCCACTACGCCCTGCTGGTGGAAGACGAGCAGATTCGCCAGAAGCTCTCGGCTACCGTCCTGGAAGAATACGAGCGCACAAAACGTATGCTCCTGGCGATTGTCGGCGGCCACGCCCTGCTCGACACCTCGCCAGTACTACAACGCTCGATCCGCCTGCGCAATCCCTACGTAGACCCCTTGAGCCATTTCCAGGTCACGCTGCTACGCCGCCTGCGCGCCCTCGGTGGCCCCCTTGTCCTTGACGAATCTACACAGCAGACTGCCAACGAGCAAGAGCGCGAAAGGGCGCAATTGACCTATGCCGTATTATTAACAATTAACGGCATAGCCGCCGGCCTGAGAAATACAGGATAGGGCCAGAGAATCCGTGCGTAGTACTCTATCAAACTTCCTCTGGAAGGGGTGGGGTCCTCCAGGCATGTAGGGACGTCCCTTGTGGGCGTCCGTCCCCAGGCTCGTTCCTTCATATAAAACATACAAAAAGGGAAAATATGAGCGTATTTGAAATAATCAAGCAGAGGCGCAGCATCGGCAAAATGACACCTGAGCGACCATCGCGCCGGCAGATTGAACGCCTGTTGGAGGCGGCCATCCACGCGCCCAACCATCATAAAGTGCAGCCCTGGAAATTTATTGTGCTGGCAGGCCCTGCGCGCGAAGAACTTGGCGCGCTCATGGCCGCGTCCCTGGCAGACAGGTTAGCGGACACCGGCAGCGAAAAGGCGCAGGCCATGCTCAACAAGGAGCGTAACAAGTTGATGCGCTCGCCCGTCGTGATCGTAGTAGCGGCGGAATTACCCCGCCAACCGAACGTGCTGGGGATTGAAAATATCGAGGCGACAGCCGCCGCCGTGCAAAATATGCTGCTGGCGGCTGAAGAGATGGGGCTGGCCTGCATGTGGCGCACCGGAGACGCCGCCTATGATGCGCGTGTCAAACAATGGCTCGAACTCAGCCCGCAGGAACATATCGTCTCCTTCCTCTACGTAGGCTTCCCGGCTATCCCGCGCTTCGAACGCAAACCAATCCCCTTCGAGAAAAAAACCACCTGGCGCGGCTGGGATGCATGAACAACTGTCATTCGTCGCTTTGCCCTGTCATTCGTCACTTTGCCCCCCTGTCATCCTGAGCGCAGCGAAGGATCTCTGCGTTGCCAGGCGAGAGATCCTTCGCTGCGCTCAGGATGACAGGGGGCAAAGGCACGCCTCGCTCCAGATTATTCGCTTTTAATATTTAATTAGCGCGAAAACGTCGTGGCCTCCGAGTTGTTCGCGGCCTTTTAGAAAGGTGAGTTCGACCAGGAAAGCAATGCCAGCGATGTGGCCGCCCAACTTTTCGACCAGTTCCATCGCTGCCGAAGTAGTACCGCCCGTTGCCAGGAGATCATCGACGATCAGCACGCGCTGTCCTGGACGAATGGCATCGGTATGCACCTCGACGACGTTCGTACCGTATTCCAGCGAATACTCGACGCTCACCGTCTGATACGGCAGCTTGCCGAATTTCCTGACCGGCACGAAGCCGCAGTTCAACAAATAAGCAAGCGCCGCTCCAAAAATGAAGCCGCGCGACTCCACACCGACCACCATTTCAATACCAGCCCCGGCATAGTGCGCTGCCAGCCGGTCTAACGAGGCATGGAATGCGGCGGCATCCTGCAACAATGGCGTAATATCTTTGAAGAGAATGCCTCTCTGTGGGAAATCAGGGATGTCTCGAATCCAGTCTTCCAGTTGAATAGACTCAGGTGTTGATGACATCGAAACTCTCTCCTCTACTTGCATATAGCATGATACGGAGTAGCCAGTTGGCTACTCCATTGAAGATACCCGTAGTCGTCATGAGTCCATCGGGGCAGTATCATTGATGGTCTGTTGTGTTTTGTTTGTCCACGCCTTTATCTCATAACGCCGTTTGAAGTATACCGCAGCACAGGGACATGCGCAAGGTCGATAGGACACGGCAGCAGGGCTTGTGAATGATTGCCAGGTTGGGCTGTGATGGTGAAAAGGAAGGCGACCCTCGCGGTCGCCTTCCTTTTCACCAGAAGATGATTATCTCTACTGCGGCACTTGCTGGACCGGTGCCGCTGCTGGCAGCGGTGAAGTACAGAACGCGCAGCGGGTTGCGGCGATTGGAATACTGGACAAACAGTAGGGGCAATCCTTTGTAGAAGCGGGTGCCTCGACTGATTTTGGCTTGAAACGAGCCATCATCGCATTCACTGGCAGTACGACGAGATAGTAGACAACGGCTGCGATAATCAAGAAGCTAATTATCGCGTTGATGAAGGAACCAATTTGGAGCGGCTTGCCCGTCCAGGGGACAGTAAATACCCAGGTTGAGAGGCTTCCACCTGGAGCGGGGATCAGCGGGGTGATAACGTTGCTGACCAACGCTGTTACCACCGTCCCAAAAGCTGCGCCGATTACGATACCGATGGCAAGATCAACGACGTTGCCCCGCAGAATGAATGTTCTGAAGCCACCCAGGGTACCGGTAACTCTTGATGCCATAATTCAAAACCTCCATGTAATACTAGAATACAATCGACTGCCCGGGTTGAATGGGCAAATGTGCTAGCCGGTAGCGTGTCCCCATCAAGTAAAGGTAAATAACCTTGTGGGGTACGCTACAGGTTCAACTTCACGATAGTGACGCCATCACCTCCTTCCTGCGGCGGCGGGGAAGTGTACGATTTAACTAACGGGTTGTGAGCCAGTTGTTCGCGCACAGCCGCGCGTAATGCGCCTGTTCCTTTGCCATGCACGATACGCACCGACGCCATACCGGACATCACCGCGTCATTCAGATAGTTGTCCAGTTCTTCCAGCGCCGCCTCCACGCGCCAGCCGCGCATATCCAGTTGCATTGCCACTTCGGGCTGATCTTCGTAGCGTGGCAGCACGACGGCTGGCGCGTTCTGAACCTGCCCCTTTTCCCTGTCCTCCGTTGTCGCCTGGCGTTTGCTAATGCGTTCGATATTATCGACACTGACGCGGAAGCGTATCGCTCCCATTTGTACTTCGGCCTCGCTGCGATCAGCAGACAGGCCAAGCACCTCGGCATTTTGCCCAAAGCTCAACACGCGCACTGTATCGCCAATCTGCAACGGCCCCGCCAATCTCTCCGGCTCGGCTTCAGTTTTTTTGGTCTGGCGACGCGGGGCCGCAATGGGCGTTACCCTGTCTTCCAGGCCGCGCACCGTTTCGCGCGCCTCGCCCAGCCGCTCGCGTGTCAGATTGATGCGGCTTACATCAACCTTAACCTTTGCCAGCGACCTCTGCACCTCTTCCAACTCGCGTTGTGCCTGCGCCCTTGCGTCATTCAATATCTTGACGCGCTGCTCCTCCAGTTTGAAGCGATCTTGCTCGAGTTGTTTGCGCTGGTACTCCGCCTCGGCGTGTTCCATGCTCAAATGGAAGCGCTCGTCCTCCAGCAATTTGCGCTCTGCTTGCAGCCCCTCGAGCAGGTTCTCCATGCGCACACCCGCCGTTCCCAGATATTCGCGGCCCCGCGCGATGATCTCCTCTTCCAGCCCCAGCCGATTAGCGATAGCCAGCGCGTTGCTGCGCCCCGGCAGGCCAATACTCAGGCGGTAGGTAGGCGAAAGCGTCTCGATATTGAACTCAACCGAAGCGTTGACCACGCCGGGCTGTTCGTGCGCGAAAGCTTTCAGTTCCGAATAGTGCGTGGTGGCGACGGTGGTAACATGCCGTTCCTGCAAGTAGGTCAGGATGGCGCGCGCCAGAGCCGATCCCTCGCTCGGATCGGTGCCGGCCCCCAACTCGTCAAAGAGTACCAGCGCTCGCAAATGGCGGCTCTCCGGCTGCCCGGTTAAGCTCTCCGACAATTTGCCGCGAATATCGGGCATCGCGCGTTTAATATCCTCATCTATGCGACGCAATATCTCGATGATGCGCGTCAAATGCGAAGAAAAGGTACTCAGGCTCTGCTCGATACTCTGTTCATCGCCAATATCGGCGAAGACCTCTTCAAAGACGGCCACTTCCGAATGCTCCTCCACCGGAATGTGCATACCCGCCTGCGCCATCAGTGTGAGCAATCCCACCGTTTTCAGCGCGACAGTCTTGCCGCCGGTGTTGGGGCCGGTAATCACGACCATGAAGAACTCCTGGCCCAGGTAAAAATTGATCGGCACAACTTTCCCTGTCAGCAGTGGATGCCGTGCATTGCGCAGGTCGATGCGCCCTTGATCATTGAGACGGGGTGCTGTGCAGCGCGTCATGCGCCCATAGCGTGCCTTTGCCAGGTGCAGATCAAACTCGGCCAGTAGTTCGACATCGAGGCGCAGCGCGTCCGCTTCCTGCCCGATCTCAAGCGAGAGTACGCGCAGGATACGCTCGATTTCCTGGCGTTCCTCGATCTGCAACTGGCGCAATTTGTTATTCAGTTCCACCACCACCATCGGCTCGACAAAAACCGTTGCGCCGCTGGCCGACTGGTCGTGAACAATGCCGCGCACCTGCCCGCGACTCTCCGCCTTGACCGGAATCACGTAGCGGTCGCTGCGCATGGTCACGATTGGTTCCTGCAAGGCGTGTCCAAATTCGTGAACAAGGGTGCGCAGTCGATCCTGCAAGCGCTGGTTAGCTCCGCGAATATCGAAGCGCAACTTGCGCAGCGCGGCGCTGGCCGTATCGCGCACCTCGCCCTCTTCGCTGATGGTTTCTTCGATGCGCCGCGCGATATGCGGGCGCTGCGGTATATCCGCGCCCAGACGGTGTAGCAATGGGAAGGCCACCGCGTCCAGCTTCTCTAACATGCGGCTCACAAACATCGCGCTCTGCGCCGTCGCCAGCACCTCCAACATATCTTCGGGAGTCAATACTCCTTCGCGGGCCGCTCGTTCCAGATGCGCGCGAATGTCGTGTGCGCCCTGCACACCGGCATCGGCTCGCAACTCGATAAGCTGGTACGCCTCGGTCGTATAAGCCTGTCGCTGGCGCGCCTCTTCCAGATTGGGCGTGGGCAGCAGTTCCATAACTCGTTCTTTGCTGGCCGAGAAAGCGGCCTCTCGCGCCACTTTCTCTAATATTTTGGGATACTCCAGAGTGAGTATACTTTTCTCGTGCATAGTGTTATGTATAAGTCCTTGTGTTGGGTAAAACAATCTAACTGCCCTGAAGTGCTACAGGCAGGTGGGTGGCTTTATATCCAGTGATGCGCGTTAATAAGATACCATAATACCAGGCAGGGGGCAAGCCCAGTTCAATAAGTGCCACAGCCATATAAAGGTCGAGCCAGGTAGCATGAGCATGGCGACCGCAAGGGTCGCCACTACTATAGGACGTTTGCTGTCCATTTTCGTGTATTGTAGTGGCGACCCTTGCGGTCGCCATGTGGCCCAATGCGGCTTGTATATCGCCCCTTTGCTTACCCTCTCTGCGGATAGCGTGGGTCATTCGCCGGAGGCATGGGCGGTTGTTGATACTGTCCCTGCTGGTATGCGCCAGGCTGCGGTTGGTAGAGATTCGGATTCGGCGGTACCGGCTGTGGATATTGCGGGTAAGGCTGCTATGGGTATGGAGCAGCAAAGTTGTTGCCCGGCTGTTGATAATTGTTTTGCGCTGCATTGTCGTAAACGGGCGCGGATTGTCCGGCGGGAAGCGTGTTTTGCGCGCGTTTGCGCTTAAAGTAGAGCGCGTTTACTACGAACAAGAAGCATAATCCTGGCAACGCGCCGAGAAGCATGGGAATGATTATTTCGACGCTAAAGAGGTGCGTGCGTGCCAGCGTATAATAATACGTGGCGATCAGCATTCCGGGGCTAATCAAGATGCCTGTGATCGAGCCAGGATACCAGTATTTCATCTTGTTCATGAACAGGCTTCCGGCGATAGCCCCGCCCACTATGCTGATGATGATCCAGGCGCTAAGACTATAGGTGAGTACGCCAAAATCCGGTATGAAACCGGTGATGACCAGGCCGGGTAGCACCGAGGAAAGTAGCAGGAGCAACAGACCGACTTGCTGCCGGGCGTTCATCTTGCTGGCTCGTACATTGCGCCGTCGATTATGCATACTAATTCTCTCCTTCCGGGCTGAAGCAGGCAAAACATGCCGGGGCATACGTCCCCGGCATTAGAAAATAGCTGCTCCATTATCTCTCTTATCGCCTCCTGCCTTGCTTCTTTGCTCCGTTCGTTAGGAGAAAATTCCTACATCCGTCGCGTCGCCTGTCATCCTGAGCGCAGCGAAGGATCTATGTGCAACCCGACGAGAGATCCTTCGCTGCGCTCAGGATGACAGGCAAAGCAAGCGTAGCGAAGGGAGACAATCGACGACTGATCTGGTTCGCTCATATTTGTCAACATTCATTAGATACCCGCAATGATCGATAGCCGACAGCCATTGGAACTTCCCCTATTATGTCTCGTATACTAAAATATGTTGATAGAAATGGAACAAGCAGAGGAGAGAGCATTATGATTCTCCATACAGGAGAGCGTGTCTACTGGGGCGCGCCTGAAGTGATTTATCTGGAGGGAACCGTCGCAAAGCTGGACGAAGCGGCGCAGACCGTAACGGTGCATATCGACCGCGCCACTCCCAATTCCGCGCACCTGATCGGCGAAGATGTACCCTTTGCCGCCGATGGCCTGGCCCCGTTGCAGGGTGAAAGTCCGGCGGGCATGACCAGCGAGCGTTCGGCATCAGGCGGTGCCGCGCAGCCCATGAGCGACGAAGAGAAGCTGCGCAGCGCGGCTGCCGTCGCGGTACATCAAAAATACGGCACGACGATTTCTCAGGAACAGCGCGAGGCCATGATTGCCCAGGTAATGCAGGTCATCGCCAGCGATGCTGACATGCGCTCCCGCATCATCGACTCGATGAATCAGATTTTGCGACGCGAACAATAGAAAAGTGAAGTAAAACATATACTTGTGCGCAAATTCAGGCTATACTTAGCGTTGAGACCTGAGAAATAACGTATCTTACTCATTCGGGTTGAGAGGTGAATATATATGAACTGTCTGCAATGCAGCGCCCCTCTGGAAGACCAGGCGCGTTTCTGCCGCAACTGCGGCAATCCGGTAGCTATAGGCTCTCCCACTATGCCATCCGCAAACGATTCGCCAACCGTACCAACGCCTGCCAGTACACCTGTACCGCAGCCTCAATACGCTCAGCAGGCGCAATGGCAGTCGCCACCAACACTACCGGCCTCTCCGCAATGGAATCAGATGCCGCCAGTACAACCAGCCTCCTCGCAACCCCAGTATGCCCCTCAGTCTCAATGGATGCCACCGGCGCAGCCTGTAGCGCCACAACCTGGCAGTATGCAGAGCGTGGGTACTCTGCCACGTAGTCGCAAGAGAAAATGGCTCCTGCGCCTCTTGATTATCCTGATCGTCCTGATCGTCTTGCTGACAGGAGGATGGTTCCTGGCGGGCCGTCCGCTCCTGCATTCGGTCGCGCAAAACCAGTTTGACCAGCTTTTAGCCGGCCAGATCAATACGATTCTACCGCTTCCCACCGCCATCACCTCGCTGGCGGTCACAGAAAACCAGATGAATAATCTCATCACGCTCAATCACGCTCCCTCTGACCCGGTGCAGAACGTCGTTGCCCATATCGCGCCCGCGCTTATCGCCAGCGATGGCTCATACACGGGCGGCGTCGAACTGGATTTTCAACTGTTTGGCTTTGGCTGCTCCATCAGAGGCATACCGGCGGTCAGCAACGGCCAGATTGTAATGACCCATGTGCAGGTCAGCGGCATCTTATCCCTGGTCATGTCCTCCGATGAAATGACCACGCTGCTGAACAGCCATCTCCATGACGCCTTTGCGCGTATGCACCGCCAGGCAACGGGCCTCACACTCAAAAATCAAGAGATCGACATCCAACTCAGCTCGAACTTTGTGGCTACGCAGGCCGCTGCGTAACAGGGTAGGGGCTAGACTTGCCCCCGCCCTGGTCGGCTCTGGAGGGGTGGGGTCCTCCAGGCATGTAGGGACGCCCCTTGTGGGCGTCCGGCCCCTCTACCCTGGCTCTTACAACCACTTAAACGCGCGCCATACTACCAGCATCGAGGCGACCATCCAGGCGATCATCACCAGCATTCCTGTTTGAATGGCGCTCCAACCCGCGCCATTGTAAATGACCTGGCGCAGCGCTTCATTCAGGTAGTAAAGCGGCATGGCGTGGACGAGTGGTTGTATGAAGCTCGGTGCGCTGTTGACATCGAAGTACGAGCCACCCAGAAACATCATCGGAAAACTGATGAGCAGCAGGATGGAATTGGCCGCCTCGGATTTCTTGACGAAGCTGGCGATGGCGAAACCGATGGCTAGCAGGGTCAACGCGCCTACTGTGACAACCAGGGCCAGCAACCCAATATTGCCGTAGATGTGGACGTTGAAAAGCCAGATCGCCAGCGCCAGCAGTAGCGCGCCCTGGAGCAGCGAGAGCGCCAGACGGGCCACAACCTGCGCGCTAATCATGGAAATGGGCTTGAGCGGCGTGGCTGCCAGCCTTCTCGTAATGCCCGTCTCGCGCCAGTTGACCAGTTGAATACCCACAGCCAGGTTTGCCCACATCAACAGCATCCCAAGCATACCCGGCGTGATAAAATCGATTTCCCGCAGATTTTTCGCCGCCACTGCCTGCTGATCCACGATAACCGGCCCAGGCTGGTGCATGATCTTGCTATTGATACCATCGACAATGGCTTTCACAGTAAGCTGGGCAGAAGTTGCTGTCACCGGGTTGCTCTGATCGTAGTAGACTTGCAGGCGCGCCCCACCCTGGACAAGCTGCTGGCTGAAACCGGCGGGCATGACGACTACAGCATCGCGCTGCCCATCTCTCAATGCCTGCTGCTCCTCGTCGCTACTGCCGCTGAACACTTGCAGCGCGTCGGATTTCTGCAACTGGCTGACAAGCTGTGCTGAAACGGGCGTATGGTCTTGATCGACTACGCCAAGCCTCGTCTTGCTCGCGCTATTGCTGCTGAACAGGAAGCCGAACACCAGCATCGAGACGATCGCCAACCCCAGACTGGTAAGGATAAGCTCGCGCTGGCGAGTCAGCATGATGAAGTTCGTGCGTAATAAAGTCATGATTCTGGTTCTCATTTTTGTATCCTTTATCCTTTTTACTCTGCTCGCAGTTGTCGCCCGGTCAGTTCCAGAAAAACATCTTCGAGCGTTGGTGTATGTACTTGCAGGTCGGTGAGCGGAATGCCCCTGGCTTCGCTGTAGGATAGCAGCGCTATAAGCGTGGCCTGCATCGTCTCGGTATAGACGATGTAGCGATCATTGGTCTGGCGTGTGCCGCTCACGCCCGTAAGCTCCTCGATCTCGCTTTTGCTCGCGCTGCCATCCAGCCTGCAATCGATGGTGGCCTGCGCTCCCAGGCGACCAATCAGCCCGGCGGCTGTGTCCAGCGCGATGATTTGCCCGCCGTCCATAATAGCGACGCGGTCACACAGCATTTGAGCCTCATCCATGTAATGCGTGGTCAGGATAATCGTCTTTCCCTGTTCGCGCAGCCGCAGCACGATATCCCACAGCATCCGGCGGCTCTGTGGGTCGAGCGCGGCGGTTGGCTCGTCCAGAAACAGCACTTGCGGGTCGTTGACCAGCGCGATCGCCAGGGCCAGGCGTTGACGTTGCCCGCCGGAGAGTTCCTGTGGGTGCGCCTTGATTTTTTCTTCCAGCATCACATCGCTCAGCAGCTTGCGCGGCTCAAGCGATCTGGGGTAGAGGGATGCGAAGAATTGCAGCGTTTCCAGCAGTGTCAATTCGGGAAAAAGCGAGGTTGCCTGCAACTGCACGCCGGTGATACGCTGTACCGCGCTCTTCTGCCGTCGCACGTCCAGACCCGCCAGCACAGCCGTACCCGCGTCGGGCGTGCGAATGCCCTCGATCATTTCCAGCGTAGTCGTCTTGCCCGCTCCATTTGGCCCCAGCAGACCGAAGATTTCAGCCTGGCGTACCGAGAACGAAACATTATTAACCACAGTCTTATGCGCATACCTTTTAACGAGTCCCCGCGCCTCTACCATGCCTCCGCTTACAGGTTCAGTAGTGAGTGCGCCTGCCAACTGTTCTTTTGAGATCATAGTGTGTATCCTTTCATATCAATGCTGGTGAGGAAGGCGACCGCGAGGGTCGCCTCTACTATGACGACGAAGCGGCTTCCCTGGCCCGTTCTTAGTAGAGGCGACCCTCGCGGTCGCCTTTCTCCAACATATCCCCCTATTCTCTGCAAGCTATCAGTCTACCGATACCTGTTAATCTCCGCTCGTAATTGCTCCGTAGCCATCCTGGCGGCCTCAGCAAAATCGCTCCCTTTTGAGGCAAAGATGATGCTGCGGGATGCGCTGATAATCATGCCCTGGCCGCGACTATCCTGCCCGGCTTTGACGGTCGCGGCTATTTCGCCACCCTGCATTCCAATGCCAGGAATCAGGATGGGCATATCGCCTACAATCGCACGCACGCGCTGCAACTCGCCAGGATAGGTCGCGCCAACCACGACGGCGCAATTACCGTTGTTATTCCATTCTTGCGCGACATGCCGGGCTACCACCATATACAGAGGCTCCTGTTGCGAGCCGACGGGCAAATCCTGAAACTCGCCAGCGCCGGAATTGGACGTTCTGACCAGCACAATGATACCTTTCTCCTGACGCGCCAGGAATGGGGCCAGCGCTTCCTGACCGAGATAGGGATGCACGGTAATGGCATCCACGCCCAGATAATCAAAGGCTGACTGCACATAGCCTGTATTCGTGCTGCCAATATCGGCGCGTTTCGCATCGAGGATAACAGGAACGTGAGGGTACGTTTCGCGGATATAACGAACCGTGTTCAACAACGCGCGCACACCCTCTTCGCCCTGTGCTTCATAGAAGGCCGCGTTGGGCTTGCAGGCGCAAACGAGATCATGCGTCGCATCGATGATTTCGCGGTTAAAATGAAACAGGGCATTCTCAATTGAACGCCCGGCTTTGATAACTTCGGGAAGCTGCTCGTAATCCGAATCGAGACCAACACAGACGAAGTTATCCCGTTGCCAGCAAGACGCGACCTTTGTCATAAAAGTCATGCTAAAAATGCCTTTCCTTTGCCTAGTTCCGTATTAACCGGCACGTTCTCCCTGCACAACGGGCAATCTTCGGGCGCGTAGGTATCGAGATCGATAGAAACCAGCGCCGAGATCGTCACACCACCTACGTCAGAGGAGCGCACACTGCCACGATTGCACAATGCGCTCAGGCCGACGATGTTCCCGCCAAGTATGCGTATCAGATCAATCACCTGCCGTGCGGAACCGCCCGTTGTCAGCACATCTTCCACTATCAGTACTTTCTTGTCCGCGATAAAGCGGCCATAGCCGCGTCCGAAGAAGAATTGCTTATCGCGGCCATCGGACGCTTTTTCCGCGTATATGGCAAGCGTTTCCCCGCTCGTCCTGCGCTGGTTGAGATGATGAGCAGCCCATTGTGAAAGCACAATGCCGCCCAGTACCGGCCCGACCACTACATCTATTTGTGCGGGGTCATATGGTTCAACCATCATTTTGCACAGGGCTGAAATGGTTTCCGTGTGAAGATACAGGGCATCTTTGTTGATATAGACCGAACTATGACGACCGGAAGTGTAGACGAAGTGGCTATCAGTGACAATCGCGCCAACATCGATAAACATTTGCATGATACCGGGATTATTCATATTACTTCTCTCCCTTTCAGGGTCTCGTCAACCATTGACCGCGCGGCTCACCAATGATGGTACCATCTTGATAAACCAGTTCGCCACGTAGAAAAGTCGCCAGTGGTTTCCCCTGCAACGTCATGCCCTCAAAGGCTGACCACTGGTTTTTCGTGAACAGGTCTGCTTTGCGCACCTGCCAGTCTTTATGAGCATCCACAACCACAATATCGGCATCTTTGCCAGCCGCCAGCGATCCTTTTTGCGCGAAACCGAAGATGCACGCCAGGTTAGTCGATGTCACCTGAGCGATGCGCAGCAACCCCTCAGCGAGCGTTTCGCCGCCAAAATGCCGCACCCAGCCAGTGATTAAAGCGGGCAAAGCCTCCTGAAAACCGGGCAGGCCGGAAGCCACATCCCATACGCTGGCTTTTTGCTTTTCTTCCAGTGTATGCGGTGCGTGATCGGTGACGACTGTATCGATCTTGCCCTCGCGCAGCAGTTGCCACAGGCGACGCTGGTCAGCAGGCGAGCGCAGCGCTGGAGCGATATTGATGAGGTTGCCGAGCCGCGCGTAGTCGTCGCTGTTGAAGCTGAGATGCACCGTTGTTGTTTCGCCATACACCTCCACGCCAATGCTTCTGCCAAAGGCGACGGCGGCAAACTCTTCCGGCGTGGAAAGATGCAGCAGGTAGAGCTTGACGCCGAACTGCCGCGCCAGCGCGATCATTTCCAGCACCGATGTAAGCGCCACCGAAGTATTACGCGCCTCTGTCCAGGCGGCAGGATCGTGCCTGCCCAGCGTATTGCGGTAGTGGGCAGTGAAGTAGTCAAGCAGTTCCTGGTTTTCGGCATGAACCAGCATCATAATGTTGCGCTGACCCGCGATCTCAAATAGACGCGCAATATCGGGCAGGCGCGGAATAGTCGTAGGCGTTGTGGCGTGGCCTGCCGCGAACAGCTTGAACGAGGTGATAAGTCGCGGGTCAATCTCGCGCAATTCCTCCATGTCTTGCAGGGATGTACCCATATTGATAGCAAAATCGCTGTAGCACCGGCCAGTATAACGTGCAATCTGCTCCTTCACTCGCGCTGCCGTCGTCGTGGGCGGGCGCGTATTCGGCATATCGAAGATGGTGGTGAACCCTCCCGCAATGGCGGCACGCGAACCATGCGGGATGTCCTCTTTATACTCCAATCCCGGCTCGCGCAAATGCCCGTGCGTCTCTATCAAACCCGGCAGCAGGTATTTCCCACGATAATCATACGTGGCATCACTTACAAATCCTTCGCTTACGCGCTCGATTCTGCCATCCGCGATTGCCAGCGTTCCTTCGATCATGCGGTCGGGCAGTACAATGGAACCGGTTATGGTTGTGGGCATGGATTAGCTCCTATACTCGCTCCACCCCTTGATCGCCATACTTTCCACATCCTTCTCCACCAAAGCCCTGACCAGCAGGCGTGCCTGTTTGATTTTGGTGAAAAGGGGGACGTTGTGGTCAACGGCGTAGCGGCGCATGGCGTAGTCGTCATCGACTTCCTTTTTGATGTAGCCATCGACGATGTTAATTGCCAGGTCGATTTTGCTATCGCGGAAGTAGGTCAGCACGTTGGGGTACTTCTGCTCGTGAATTTTATAGAGCATAGTGGCCTCGATACCATTATCCCGCAAAAAGGCGCACGTCTTCTCGGTGGCATAGAGCGGAATGCCGAGCGTTGCCAGCAGGCGCGCGCTCTCTAGAAATTTGAGCTTCTTTTCAGCGCCGCCCAGGCTGATAAAGATGCCTTTGCGCGGTATTTTGCCGCCCGTTGCCAGGATAGCTTTCAGATAGGCTTCCTCCAGGTCTTCGCCAAAGCAGGCCACTTCTCCCGTCGAGGACATCTCAACGCGCAGGATGGGATCAGCGCCTGTCAAACGCGAGAATGAGAATTGCGGCGCTTTGACTGCTGTGAATGCCGGTCGCGGCACTTGCACCGCCGGAATATCTTCGCTAAAGAGCGCGTCCACAAAAAGTTCGATGAAGTTGACTCCGGTTACTTTTGAGATAAATGGGAAAGTGCGCGAGGCGCGCAAATTGACCTCGATTACATATACCTGATTCTCTTTTGCCAGGAATTGAATGTTAAAGGGACCAGTAATTGCCAGCGCGCTGGCGATGGCGCGACCCGCCACTTCGATATTGCGCAGCGTCTCCGCATTGAGCGTTTGCGGCGGCAGCGCAATGGTGGCATCGCCTGAATGCACCCCGGCATTCTCGATATGCTCAGAGATGACGAAGGCTTTGAGCGCGCCGCGCTGTGCTACCGCGTCCAGTTCGATCTCCTTGACCTTCTCAAAAAAACGCGAGACGGTGACGGGATATGCGGGCGAAACTGCCGCCGCTTCGCACGTGTATTGCTCTAATTCTTCAGGAGTATAACAGACCTTCATGGCGTTGCCCGAAAGCACATACGAGGGGCGCACCAGCACCGGATAACCGGCTTTTTCAGCAAATTCGTATACTTCTGGCAACCCGACCAACATCTTCCACTCCGGCTGGCGAATGCCCAGCGTATCCAGGAGCCGCGAAAATTTGTTGCGATCTTCCGCCGTGTCGATGTGTGCGGCGTCGGTACCCAGCAGCCTGACGCCGTACTTTTCCAGGGCTTTCGCGCGATTATTGGGCGTCTGCCCGCCGACAGAGACGATTACGCCGTGCGCTGATTCAAATTCGCAGATGTCGGCGATACGCTCAAAGGTGAGTTCTTCAAAGTAGAGACGGTCTGAAGTATCGTAGTCGGTTGAGACGGTTTCGGGATTGCAGTTGACCACAATCGAACGTTTGTGATGCTTACGCAACGCCTCAACAGCGCTGACGCTGCACCAGTCAAACTCAACCGATGAACCAATGCGGTAGGGACCGGAACCGAGAATAATCACGCCTTCGTCTCCCAACGGGGCAACATCGTGATGTTGCCCGTTGTAGGTCATGTACAGGTAGTTGGTCTCCGAGGGAAATTCAGCCGCCAGCGTGTCAATCTGGAAGACCGAGGGCGTCACACCGAACGTTTTGCGCAACGCGCGTACCTCCAACCCGCTTTTACCAACCAACTCTCCGATACGTTTATCCGACATACCCACCTGTTTCAGTGCTAGCAGCCGTTCCGCCGAAAGATCTGTTTCAATGCGTAGACCCTGCTCAATATCGACGATATGCTGGATACGCTGCAAAAACCAGGCGTCAATGCCGGTGATCTGCACGATTTCAGCGACCGTGATACCGCAGCGCATGGCGAGCGCGAGGGCAAACATGCGTTTGGGCGTGGGTGTATAGAGGTAGCGCGTGATATTTTCGGTTATCGTCTCGCTCTTAGCAAAGACTTTTTCAGAGGTTGCGCCCTCAAAATCGAGGTCTAACATGCGGATGGCTTTTTGATAGGCTTCCTCAAAGGTGCGGCCAATGCCCATCACTTCGCCGACCGACTTCATACCCGTGCCGATGGTTTCGTCCGCGCCCTTGAACTTCTCCAGGTCCCAGCGCGGTATCTTGACCACCACGTAGTCCAGGCTGGGTTCAAAACAGGCGCGGGTGACGCCTGTGACGCGGTTGGTCAGTTCGGTCAGACCGTAGCCGAGCGCGAGTTTAGCGGCAATGTAGGCCAGTGGGTAGCCTGTCGCCTTGCTCGCCAGCGCGGAACTGCGCGAGAGGCGCGCATTGACCTCAATCACATAGAAGTCCGACGTGCGCGGATCGAGCGCAAACTGCACATTGCACTCTCCCACGATGTCCAGGCTTCTCACAATGGCTGTTGAGGCGGCGCGCAACGTGTGGTATTCGCTATTGTTGAGCGTCTGGCTGGGCGCGATGACAATCGACTCGCCGGTGTGGATGCCCAGCGGGTCCATATTCTCCATGTTGCAGACGGTAATGCAATTGTCGTAGCAGTCGCGCACCACCTCGTATTCGACTTCTTTATAATGATGCAGGTATTGCTCGATCAAGACCTGTGGCGCGAAGGCCAGCGCGCCCATGACGATCTTGCGCAACTCCTCACCATCACACGCGATGCCCGAACCCTGACCGCCAAGCGCGAAACCGGCGCGCACCATCACTGGAAAGCCGATGTCTTCGCCAATATGCAGCGCGTCTTCGAGCGTTTCCGCGCTGCGGCTTTGCGGCGTTGGTATAGCAATAGAGTGCAAGTGCTGCGCGAACGCCTGCCTGTCCTCGGTCAGCATGATAGCAGAGATGGGCGTCCCCAGGATACGCACGTTGTATTTTTCCAGCACGCCGCTCTGGAACAACTCGATACCACAATTGAGCGCGGTTTGCCCCCCGAAGGAGAGCAGGATGCCGTCCGGGCGTTCTTTCGCAATGATCTTCTCGACGAAAAAGGGCGTGACGGGCAAAAAATAGACTTCGTCCGCCAGCAACTTCGAGGTCTGGATGGTGGCGATATTGGGATTGACCAGCACGGTCCTGATGCCCTCTTCCTGCAACGCCTTGAGCGCCTGCGAACCCGAATAGTCGAACTCGCCGGATTGGCCGATTTTGAGCGCGCCCGCCCCCAGAAGTAACACTTTCTGTAGCTTTTCCACAACGTTAGCCTCTTACCTTCTCCAGAAAGTAGTCGAAAAGCCACTCGGTATCTACCGGCCCCGGCGCGGCTTCAGGATGAAACTGCACCGAGAAGAACGGGTACTCGATATGGTGGATGCCCTCGTTGCTGCCGTCGTTGGCGTTGACGAACCAGGGTACGAAATCGGGCGGCAGCGTTCCCACCGCGAAACCATGATTCTGCGTGGTGATGTAGCAGCGTTTCGTGTCATGCAGCACGCAGGGCTGGTTCTGGCTGCGATGCCCGAACTTCAGCTTGTAGGTATCGCCGCCAGCCGCCAGGGCCAGCAACTGGTGTCCCAGGCAGATGCCAAAGACAGGAACGCGCCGCTCTAACGCCGTCTGAATGGTCGCAATAGTCTGCCGCGCCATCTTCGGGTCACCGGGGCCATTGGAAATCATGATGCCATCGAACGCGAAATCGACCGTTGGCGCGAAGAGGTTGTAGTCCCAGGGAACCGTGATAACACGCGCGTTTCTGGCGAGCAGCGAGCGCGTGATATTGCGCTTGGCCCCGCAATCGATCAGGGCAATAGTGGTATCGCCCATTCCCTGCCGCAACACATGCTTCGTCGAAACGCGCGCCACAAGGTTCTCTTCATTGGGATCGTAAAATGGAATATCGACATCAAAAATGATCTTGCCAGGCATAACGCCATGCTCGCGGATATGCTGTGTGAGCAGGCGTGTATCCGAAATTTCAAGAGCGGGTATCTTTTCGCGTTGCAGCCACGCCGCCAGGTTCATGCTGCTCTGCGCGTGCGAGGGAATATCAATATAGTTCGAGACGATCAGCCCTGAGACATGGATGCGCTCATCCTCCCACGCGCTTTGCTCCGGCACACCGTAGTTTCCGATGATGGGGTAGGTCATGACGAGTATCTGGCCGCTAAACGAGGCATCGGTAAGCGCCTCTGGATAGCCCACCATGCCAGTGCCAAACACTATCTCGCCAGCCATCGGCCTCTCGCAGCCGAAGGATGCGCCTTCAAAGACCATTCCATCCTGCAATACCAGTTTGCCCCGGCGCGGGTAAACGCTGCTAGCTCGTGCCTCAAGTGAGATCTGTTCTTCGATAAGTGTGTTTCGCGCTGCCATGCTATGCTGTCCGGTCATGTTATGCCCTCCCCAGTACCAGCGCCAGCAAGGCCATGCGGATGTATAAGCCGTTGCGGATTTGCGAGCGGAAGTAGACTGCGCGTTCATCAGCATCAACGGCGGGGTCAACCGTACTTACTCTGGGCAATGGGTCCATGACTATGGTATGCTTGCTCGCGCGCGTCTGAAGCAGTTCTGGCGTCACCACAAAACCCCGCTGTATGACGCTATCGTATTCTTGCGGCGACGCGAAACGCTCCTTCTGGATGCGCGTCCAGTACCAGAGGTCACAGCACACCGGAATGTCCTTTTCGTGGTCGATCTCTTCAATGTGAATACCTCGCTCGCCCCAGTAAAAGAGATCATTACGCTTGAGGCGCAATTGCTCTGGCGAGAGCAGGTAAACGCGATTGTTCTCAAACAACGACAGCCCGCGCATCATGGAATGAATGACGCGACTATTGAGCGGGTCGCCCGCCAGCAGGCAGGTAAGGTTATCCAGCCGCCCAAAGTGGTTATAAATGGTATACAGATCGAGCAGCGTCTGCGTTGGATGCTCGTTATTGCCATCGCCCGCATTGAGCAGTGGGACACTGGCGGTGTCAGCCGCGATCTGTGCCGAGCCTGGCCGGTAGTGGCGCAGCACGATGGCATCGGAGTACGCCTCAAAAGTGCGCATGGTATCCTCAAACGACTCGCCTTTATTGACCGACGAAACCGTTTCGGGGTTCTGTATCTCAATCGTCTCTCCCCCCAGCCGTTTGACCGCCGAGGCAAAGGAAGCAAATGTGCGGCTGGACGGCTCAAAGAAGAGCAACGACACTACATACCCGCTCAGTAAGGAGGAAGCGCGATGATGCAGCGCGAGTTGTTTCATCTCATCGGCCAGCCTGAAAAGCTTATACAGATCGTCAGCCGCGAACTGGTCTAGCGAAAGAATATCTTTATGCGCAAAGTCGCCATGTATTTTGCTCTTATCGGTCATAAACAGAGAAGTATTCAGTTGTGCATAAGGCTTCGTTAGCTGCATATTTCCTCCTGTTAGTACAAAGGACATCCTGTTGACAGGTCATCCATTCCTTCCTGACCACTACCACAGTTCATGTGTTCATCAAACTACACTCAGAACCGCGATATACTAGCCGGACACCCGCCAGTTTTAGCATCTGAAACAGGGCAAAAAAAAATTCCTCACCCTTGAATCAATGGGGTGAAGAAGAATCGTTCTCCGGTGAATCAACGCCGGGTCCCTCAATGGGATGATGAAAGCGGCCTTTCCGCCACTTCAAAACCTCCCTGAGCTGATCCGAACGCATGAATACCATGATAATACGACACCTTTTCCAACCAGTGGAACGTTTAGAAACCTGTCTCAAATTGTTAGAAGTATACCCGCTCATTTTCCAAAAGTCAAGGAAAATGGCGGGCAAATTTTTGGGAAGAATTGCAACAGAAGGAGATGGGACCGGACGCCCACAAGGGGCGTCCCTACATGCCTGGAGGTCCCCACCCCTCCATAGGAAAACTATCCTTCTTTTCGAGCGCGCACAAACGCGCTGACAAACTTGCCCTCGAGTTCGCCTCGTTGCGCGTCTGAAAGCGCGGCCAGCGATGCGCTGGCACCACTGGCTGCCACGTCTGAAACGGAATAGCGGCGCGTCACCTCTATCTCAATATCGACAAAGCCAGCTTCGCTCAGCAGGCGGCGATAGGTGTCCTCTTCCAGCGCGCCGGCGATGCACCCGGCCCAGGCTTCGAGATCGGCGCGTATGGCCTGCGGGAAGTGGCCCAGAAACACGACATCCGAAACGGCAAAATGTCCGCCAGGAGCCAGCACGCGGTATGCCTCGCGCAACACCTGCCCCTTATCGGCGGACAGGTTAATCACGCAATTGGAGATCACCACATCGACCGCGTTATCAGGCAGAGGGATGGCCTCAATTTCCCCTTTGAGGAAACGCACGTTTTCTACTCCGGCCTCGGCGCGGTTGCGCTCCGCCAGTTCAAGCATCGCATCGGTCATATCCAGGCCATAGGCAAATCCCGTCGGCCCAACGCGCCGCGCCGACAGCAGGACATCGATACCCCCGCCGCTGCCCAGGTCCAGCACGCGCTCCCCCGCCTTGAGTTCCGCCAGCGCCGTCGGATTGCCGCATCCCAGCGAAGCCAGCGCTGCCGCTACCGGCAACTCACCTAATTCCGCATCGTTGTAGAGACCAATACTCACCGGATCGGCCTCGGACGTGCCGCAACAATCGGAGCCACAGCAACTTGCGCGGCTGGACGTTTCCGTCACCTGCAAGGCCGCGCGCCCATAGCGCTCGCGCACCGCGCTACGTAACTTTTCGCCATCTTGAGGAACTGTAGTCATTTTAAGCATCCCTTTCTGTTACTGGTACCGAACACTGCATTATACAATGCGTATCTGTGCTATAGAGACGGGAGTTCGGGAAAAAGGACGCAAGGTGAGAAGCCCCATCTAAGATATTTGTATAGCACTCATAGAGAAGGAAACAGACACAGCGGCTAAGCTCTCCTATAAAAAACCTACAATTATCCAGGATATGTATTCAAATATTTTATGGTTTTTGTGAGAATAAGTAAAATATCGCCTTTAATACATCTTATGCACCTGGAATATCTCTGTTCTATAACTTTATACTTATATCAGGGGGATATAGGGGAGGGAGGGTACACTCTTCAAAGCATCCCTTTGTAAGTTATACTTTGTTCAGGCAGTAAGACTTATGCTGTTTCTCAGTAAGAATGATATGTCATTGTACTCTGCATTCTGATAGCAAGCAAATTAATCATAGCGACATATCCTCTCTTTTGCGAAAGTGTATACGAATTTTTGAAAACAAAAGGAGAAATTCATGCGTTACGTTGTTAATAAAGATGCAGCGCAAGAACCCATCATTCATGACGCAACTTGTCAACATGCACAAGTACGCAGCAAAAACTCGACTAATGGGCGTTGGAGTCCAGAATTTGATACATATCAAGAAGCATGGAATTGGGCGATAGCCAATCAAATAACCCGCCAACCTGGAGATTGTAGAGTATGTAACCCGGTACATTAGCACAACGCAGGGATTTATGTCTTTGCTACTATGCTTATTATGAGTTGAGGCTACAACATGCGAGTGCTAACACCACAAATGCCGTCTTTCAGGTGTTAGCACTTGCATGTATTTTGATGCAATCAATATCAGTCTTGAGGACATTCTTATTGTACAGATAGATTTGAAGTATCGAGCATTAGCATTCCCGCTTATCCACACTCCCCACTGCACCCATCATCGTTACAACACGCGCAATTCGGCTCATAATCAATGATCTTGCCCAGGCGGTCAAACTCGAAGTGGCAGCAATCGAGCAGCATTGTTTTGAGCTTTTCGCGCGCTCTTTGTACCCGCGATTTCGCGCCGGAAAAGGAAAGACCGAGACGGTCGGCTAATTCTCGCTGGGTCAGCCCCTCGTATTCTGTCAGAATCAGGGCCTCTCGATAGGCAGGGGGAAGGTTGTCAATCATTGCTTTGACGCCGGGGATCAGGTCTTTGATGACCTCGTCCTCAAAAACGGGTTCATCTGGCACGGGTAGCGTTTCAGGTAGTTCTACGGTGGCTTTCTGGGCGCGGTAGTAGTCCGCGACGGTATTGCGGGCGATCTGGTACATCCAGCTTTGCAGCTTGTCTTCATCGCGCAGGGTAGCGATGCGGGTGTGAATTTTCAGGAAGGTTTCCTGGAGTACGTCATCCGCGCTTTGTTCGTCCGGTATGCGCTTGAGGATAAAGTGTTTGAGGCCTGTATGAAAGGTTTCCCAGAGGCTTTCGGTTGTCATAAGCATAAGCGATCATCCCTGTACTGATTTTTTCTCACATACATAGACGGAGATACGCTAAAAAGGACGCAAACTATGCTTTCGCCAATAATTCATGCTCAATTCTTGCACGAAGCTCATCACGCACACGGCGATAGACTGCTAATTGCTCTTCTTCGCTGCCAGTAGCTTTCGAGGGGTCTTCGAGTGACCAGTGACGGCGTCGTGCCGCGCCGGGAAACACGGGGCAGGCTTCCGCCGCCGTATCACACACGGTAATCACTTCGTCAAACGGCTGGCGTAGATAGCCGTCCAGGGTTTTTGAGTGTTGTTCTGAAATGTCGATACCGAGTTCCAACATGGCCTTGATTGCCAGAGGGCGCACAAAAGTAGCTTCTGTGCCTGCGCTAAAAGCTTCGAATGCATCTCCTCCTAAAAACCGCAGCAATCCCTCGGCCATTTGCGAGCGCGCGGAATTATGCGTACAGATAAAAAGCACACGACGTTTCATGGTCATTTCCCTTTTGTCGTAGATGACAGGAAAATAGCGTGATTACTGCTTGACCTGGGTCATCTGCACATCGAAAATGAGAACGGAATTGGGCGGAATGGTGGGAGGGCTGCCTGCCGAGCCATAGGCGAGCGCAGCCGGAATGATGAGGCGGCGCATACCGCCCTGTTGCATTCCAACCAGTCCTTCATCAAAGCCTTTTATAACCTGACCCTGACCAAGCTGTAAACTGAGCGGATTGCCACTGCGATCATAGGAGCTATCGAATTTCTTACCGCTGCTTTGCAACCAGCCGGTATACTCAACCGAGACGCCATTGCCACTCTTCGCGGCAGGCCCACAGCCGACCTGAAGATCAATATATTGCAGTCCATCGGCCAGTGTGACGGGCGTTCCGCTCACAGTTGGCGGTTTGGCGGGTCCGGCTGTTGCCGTTGGCGGTAGATTGAGCTTAGAGAGGCAGGCATTCATAGCGGCGGCTGTCGCGGTGGCGTGCAAACTGGCCGTTCTGGTGGCGGCTGCATGGGCGCTGGCCGTCTGCTTTGCCTGTTGAGCAGAAGTATAGTTCTGATATTCGATCACACCCACTACAGCCAGAGTGATGATCGCCACGCTGACGATGCTGCTCAGCCAGATGCGCTGGCGACGACGGCGGCGCGCCTGGCGCTGCAAGCGATCTTGCTGGCGCTGTCCTGGCTTGCGCGACTTCTGCGAATTGCCTGTATTCTTGTTCCCATTCA
Source organism: Ktedonobacteraceae bacterium (assembly GCA_035716135.1). GTDB lineage: Bacteria > Chloroflexota > Ktedonobacteria > Ktedonobacterales > Ktedonobacteraceae > CF-113. The sequence continues at coordinate 205 of DASTKD010000240.1, read as the reverse complement.
TAGTTTGCGTCATAAGGATAGCATCTCCCTGAAAATAGAATAATCATGTTAAAGAATAGCAAAAAGAGAGTACCATTACCGGAACAATCTGGCAAGGGGTAATAGGGGGTGTCCGTCAACGTTTTGCACAATGGGAGCCGACCAGGGCGACCGCCAGGGTCGCCCCTACCATACGACGAACGTCTTGCGAAACCTCGTGTATGGT
>DASTKD010000239.1:0-10718 GCA_035716135.1 Ktedonobacteraceae bacterium | reverse complement strand
GTGTCATAGTAGAGGCGACCCTTGCGGTCGCCTTTCAGCCTCCAGACACCCCTTTTCACCTTGAAAGGATATAGATTCGGCTATCACATTACTTGACAACAATACCGCCAGCAAGGTAATATAAATTTAGCTATTCTAAGTAATAGGTAAACTAAGTACTAGTTGCTCTAACTAAAATATGGAAGTATGAACCGATGAAAGAGCATTCTTCTCAATATGAGTTGGAAATCGCCGACGGATTGCTCGATTTAATCCCCGGCCTGTTGCGCAGCATTCGGTCGGACATGCCCCGCGAAGATGGGTCTAAAGAGAGTACACCGGAACTGCGCGACATCTCGGAACTACGCGCGACAACGGGGCAGATACGGCTGCTGCGCATTCTCAGCGCGCATGAGCGCTGCACGATGCAGGATTTGGCCGATGCGCTGGATGTCGCGCCGCCGACTGCGACTTCTATGATCAAACGGCTGCTCGCACAGGGATTTGTCGCGCGTTTGCGTGATGAACAGGACTGGCGCGTGGTCTGGGTCTCGCCAACCGAACGCGGCAAACGCGCTGTAGCTCTCTATGATGCGTATCGCCGCGCCAACTTGCAGCGTCGCCTGTCACATTTGAGCCACGACGAACTGGCACGTTTGCACGCGGCATTACCGGTTTTGCGTCAGATTATTGAGGTTAAAGCATGACCATCAGAGTTGAGAAACTTTCGCGCTCGTTTGGGGAAATACAGGCAGTCAAGGGGATTGACCTGCAAGTTGAGCGCGGCGAAACATTCGGTTTCCTGGGACCCAACGGGGCAGGAAAAAGCACCACCATCAAAATGCTTTGCACATTGCTTCATCCTACCAGTGGCAAAGCCTGGATCAATGGCTACGATATTGAACGCGATTCTTCGCGGGTGCGTCAGAGCATTGGCATCGTCTTTCAGGACCCGACGCTTGATGAGTATCTTACGGCGGAACAGAATCTTTATTACCACTGCATGATCTACCATACGCCGGTCAAAACGCGGGCCGCGCGCATAGATGATGTGCTGCAACTGGTCGGCCTTGATGATCGTCGCAAAGACATCGTAAAAACTTTTTCAGGCGGCATGAAACGCCGCCTGGAGGTGGCGCGCGGCCTGCTACACGAACCGCAAACGCTCTTTCTCGATGAGCCGACCGTTGGCCTCGATCCTCAAACAAGGCGCAGCGTGTGGGAGCATGTGCTGAAGCTGCGCGATCGTACCGGACTGACCATCTTCATGACGACTCACTATATGGAAGAAGCCGAGTATTGCGACCGCATCGCCATCATCGATCACGGCCAAATTGTGGCCCTCGATACTCCCGCCGCCCTCAAGCGCATGGTGGGTCAGGACGTGGTGGCTCTTACCACACCCGCGCCCGAACAGGCCGCCGCCTTGCTCGAACGCCATCTTAATCATCCTGTGCGCCGCGCGGAGGAAACCATTTATGTCGAGGGAGAGGACGGGCAGGCATTAGCCGCCAGCTTGATCCGCCAGCTTACCCTGGCGGATATTGAGGTGCGAGGTGTGAATGTTACCGCGCCTACACTGGAAGACGTGTTTGTACATTTAACCGGGCGTGCTATCCGTGACGAGTTAGCCAGCGCCAAAGATCGCCTGGGCGCGCGCCTGCGCAGCCGGGGCCGTTTACGCCGCTAGATAAGGAATATATCCCATGCTCAAAACTACGCAACCTGCTGCTATTCCGCAAAGCTCGCCGGGAAGTAGGTCGGGTCCGGTCTTTTTTATCGATTTTGAAGGCATTGCCATGATCTGGCGGCGCGACATGGTACGTATGTGGCGGCAGCGTTCGCGCTTGATGGGGGCGATAGCGCGCGCGCTCGTCTGGCTTTTCGCGCTGGGTTTTGGCCTGCGCGGTTCGCTGGGTACCATCGCGGGCTTTAGCTACGAACAATTTGTCTTCCCTGGCGTCATTGCTATGACGGTCATCTTTAGCGGCCTGCAATCGGCTATTTCGATTGTGTATGACCGCGAGTTTGGCTTCCTGAAAGAAGTGCAGGTAGCGCCGACGCCACGTTCGACGCTGGTAATCGGGAAATGCCTGGGGGGCGCGTCGAGTTCAACTGTGCAGGCGCTCATCATCCTGGTCTTTGCGCCTTTCGCCTCTGTGACCCTCACGCCTTTGAATGTACTTGCCACGTTAGGGGCTACTTTCGTCACAGCGCTGGCAATTGCTGGAATGGGCGTGGTCATTGCCATGTGGATCACCGATTTTGAGAACTTCGGCACTATTCAGAACTTTATCACCCTGCCGCTTTATATGTTCTCTGGAGCGATATTCCCGACGCGCCAGGTTCCGGCGTGGCTGCACGCTATCCTCTTGCTCAATCCCCTGACCTATGGCGTCAATGCCATTCGCGGCGTCCTGCTGGGTTATGATATTGCCGGCGTGCCGCTGAACCTGGCGATTTTACTGGTCTTTACCGGTGTAATGGTGATGATTGCCATTTGGATGTCGCGCAAAGAGGTGTGATAAACTTTACAAGCCCTGGTAATGTTACTGGTATCTCCCCTGTATATCCTCTAATAGTGCCTGCATAGACAGGTAGTGGTGACAGGTAATTCTACAGGCGTGTTCTCGCCTCGAAGCATCTACACTTTGAGCATCAAAGGTTCAAATTGGAACGCATTGATGCAGAAGGAGATGCTACATGCCCAATTTCTCTATTATTGAGGACACGCCGGCGCACACATATGAGGGGGAGGCTAATAAGGATACGACTTATGCTTCAAAAACGCCACAAATACGTATCAAAAACTGGCATATCGATATCGTTGTTATGGTGGTAGGTCTGCTGTCCCTGGTTTTCTTTATTGCGCTGGGCGATATGTTTGCCCTGCTTGGCCCCTGGGTGATTTACATGGGCGTCCTGTCGATTCGGAAGCGCCCAGGCTCTGGACAGCAACTGCTTCGTATTGTGGCGGCGGTAGGCTTGCTCTGTCTGAGCGTAGCCGTTCTGCTTGTCCCTCATGCGAGCCGACCCTGGTGTATCGCCGGCGCTATTCTGGGCTTGCTTGCAGGGTCGAGTTACCTGGCAGCTACACTCTTTACTATGCGTAAAACATTGCGCTGAACTTGCTTGACGTATGCCTGTAGAGGGCATACAATTCTAGCGATGGCACCTGAATTTTCACTTTTACTCGAAAGGAAGGAGCAATCTCATGGCAAAAACTGGACATAAAGGGCAGGATCAACCAGAAAAGTTGACCAAATTGGCTCAGGCTGAATACACCTGCCCGGTATGTAATGCTGTAGTGGTCAGGATTGTTGGAAATATGCTCGAGTACTTGCCAGATCATGTACACCAGGTCGATGCAGGCAAGGGGGACGGGTTTGTCTCACTGGCGATGCATCATCCTCCTACGGGTACCAATTTTGTATGGCCGATTGATTGGGTGAACCCTTTCCTCGCCATTCAATCCTCAGAAATGAGATCTTGACGCGCACTCTGGCTCCCGGTGGGCTGTCCGGGCGTCACCTCCAGGAGAGGAGCAAGCACAGATAGTGGCAAGCGGGGGTACGCCTTTCCACTCTCAACCAATACTTCCTGCACAGGAAAGCGAAGTATCTCACGGCACTCTGCGACTCGCGCCCATGTGGAAAGTGCCGGGTACCTTCACGCCTTTGATTGGTCGTGAACAGGAAGTAGCTGCTGTATGTGCGTTGCTCAAACGCTCTGATATTCGCTTACTTACTCTTCTGGGAGTGGGTGGCATTGGCAAGACCCGTTTGAGCTTGAAGGTAGCCGGGGAGCTACGGGATTACTTTGCTGATGGCATTTGCTTTGTCCACCTGGCTGCGGTGAGCGATCCCGAATTGGTGGTACCCACGATAGCCCAGGAACTTGGCATCCAGGAGATGCAATCGCTCCCGATTTTTGAACAGGTGAAGGTCGCCCTGCGTGAAAAGCACTTCCTGTTGATACTGGACAACTTCGAGCAGGTGGTTGAGGTTGCCCCGCTTTTAGAGGATCTACTTGTAGTTTGCCCCGCTCTAAAAACTGTGGTGACGAGCCGGGCGGCGCTGCATGTGCGTGGGGAACAGGAGTTTCCCGTTTCGTCTCTCTCGCTTCCCGATACGGTCGCTCTTGCAAGTACACCGGAGGATCGCACTGATCTGATTGAGGCTGCCGGGCATTCTGCGGCGATGGCTCTTTTTGTGCAACGCGCACAGAGTATTCTTCCCACCTTTCAGATCACGCCAGCGAATGCTTCCGCGATTGCCGGTATTTGTGTGCGCCTGGATGGTTTGCCGCTTGCCATTGAGCTGGCCGCAGCGCGTATCAAACTGCTGCCGCCGCAAGCTTTACTCTCTCGCCTCACCCTGCGCTTAGAGGTCCTTGCCGGAGGGTTGCGAACTTTTCCTGAGCGCCACCAGACATTGCGCAACGCCCTAAAGTGGAGTTATGATCTCTTAGATGTGCAGGAGCAGAGACTCTTCTACAGGCTTTCGGTCTTCGTTGGCGGCTGGACGCTGGAAGCGGTGGAGAGCGTAGCAGATGCGTGCGATGCAGGAAATAAAGCTGTCGCCGGAACTCTATCCGCGCTCGATGGGCTAGCCTCACTCCTGGATAAAAGCTTGCTGCGACGAAGCGAGCAAACAGGGTCGGAAGATGAGGAACCCCGCTTCATGATGTTAGAGGTAGTGCGTGAGTACGCGCTGGAAGTCCTGCGTGAGAGCGGCGAGTCCGAGATAACGCGGCGCGCCCATGCAGCCTACTATTTGAAGCTTGCGGAAGAAGCAGAACCACACCTCAAGGGCGCGCGACAGGTTGAATGGCTGGCGCGGTTGGAGCATGAGCAAGAGAATGAGCGAGCGGCGCTGGCATGGTTGATCGAGCGGGGAGAGGCAGAACTGGCGTTGTGCTGCTGCGCGGCGCTGTGGTGGTTCTGGCGACTGCGCGGGTACTGGAGCGAGGCGCGTCGCTGGTTAGAAACGGCGCTGCAACTGGCCCATGCTGAAGAGGCGAGCAGAGCTCGTGCCAGAGCGCTCTGCGCCGCCGGGTTCCTTGCCTATTACCAGGATGATTATGCGGTAGCCCGTTCTTTGCTAGAGGAAGCCGTAACGCTCTGCCGCGCACAGGATTACCCCGTAGAGCTTGCGAATGCTTTAAGTACTCTGGGACGACTTTTACATGCCCAGGATGATATAGACGCGGCGCGCGCGGTGCTGATCGAGGGCGAATCCCTCTGCCGTATGTCGGGCAACTTCTGGCAACTTTCCTATCTGCTACGCCAGCTTGGTCATATCGCGGGACACCAGGGAGATTTGACGCTAGCAGAGACTTACACTGAAGAGGCGCTCACACTTGCGCGAAGGCTGGAAGACAGATCTCTTATCGCCACGACGCTGGTGAATTTATCGGGCATCGCCATGATCGGCGGCAATCTGACCCTGGCTGCTACACTGACCTGGGAGGCGCTGGGCCTGGCAAGGGAACTGGGCGATAAGCCTCTCATCGCCAATACCTTGCAGAATCTGGGGTACTTTGCCTCTTTGCAAGGAGATTTGAAGGCGGCGGCAGAACTGACTCAGAAGGGGTTGTTGCTCTTCAGAGAACTGGGGAATAGAGCCAATATTACGGCTGCCCTACATAATCTGGGCTACCTGGCTTCGCTTCAGCATGATCTCGAGCAGGCGACAGCATATTACCGGGAAGGCTTAGCGTTGGCGCAGGAAATAGGCAATGAAAAACAAATGGGCTGGCATCTCGCCGGGCTTGCTGCTGTCTATGCAGCCGAAGGGCAGCCTGTGCGTGCGGCTCGCCTGTTTGGAGCAGCTGAGAAACGTTTAGATGTCAAGGTGCAGATGAACGATGTCGAACGCGCCGGGTATGACCGCGCGGTGCAGAGTACACGCGCGCGACTGGGCGAACAAACCTTTGCGGTCGCCAGAGCCGAAGGACAAACCTTAACGCCCGCAAACATTCTCAATGCGCCAGAACCGGAGCCATCTACTGAACAGCCTGCTAAAGCGTCTCCAACCACTGCCAGCGCGAAGCCTTCCTATCCAGCGGGACTGACAGCGCGCGAGGTCGAGATACTGCGCTTAGTAGCGCGCGGACTGACCGACGCGCAGGTAGCGGAAGAACTGGTCATCAGCCCGCGCACCGTCAACTGGCACCTGACCACCATCTATAGCAAAATTCAGGTCTCTTCACGCAGCGCCGCCACCCGCTTCGCCATTGAGCAGCATTTAGTTTAAGATGTGTTTGAGATAGATAAGGAAATACGAGTGAATTGCAGCCCGGTTTCTGTAATACGGCGAAGAAATACCCTTTCTCATGCATGGAAAGCCTTGCTCTTTACGCTTCTTAGTGGTATTTTGTTCGCTTCGTGCCAGAATGCTTCCGCGCCTTCGAGTCAAGCTACGCTTACTCCGGCACCGTTTCGTTCCGGGCCGCTCCCAGGACAGGCTACCTGGAACAATGGCGTTTCCTCATTTTTGTTTGGAACAAATGATTCTCAGGAGTGGAGTGAGGATAACATTCAGACAGACCCATACCATCGCATTCAATCCTCGCTCAAATCTGCTCATTTTACCCTGATGCGCACCTTCTTTTTTCACTATAGTCTTTACGATGGTCATCGGACTACTATAGGCGCAACGCCTGCCAACGGTGATACAACCTATAAATATGGTCAACCAGCGCCGGTCAATAATCAGTTTCCATTCAGCGGGTCTGTATATGAAATTGAGCAGAGAATGCGCACTATTGAACAGAGTGGCATGACTTGCCTCGGTGTCATTGCCGATATCAGAACGGATAATCAGAACCCGGTTGATCCCAACTGGACGCATCAACCCATCCACGATCCAGATAACCCGGCTATCCTGGAATCTGATCTCGCGTTTGCGGAAAAAGTTGTACGGTATCTGGGAAACAGGTGCAATCTTTATGAGATAGGAAATGAGCCGGACCTGGATCAATACCCGGATGCCAGTGGGAGAGCGATTCCACATTTAACAATCGATGAATATATGGAGAGATGGAACGAGTTTGTACCGGCGTTGAGAGCGATTAACCCACACGCAAAATTCATCGGGCCTGTCACCTACGACGCGCAGGGAAATGATTGTATCTATCCCAGTGGCGACTGTTACATGCGGCTCTTTTTGCAAAAGGCTAAGGCATCAGGTGTCCTGCCCGATGCAGTAAGCTTCCACTGGTATCCCTGCGATAATGCGCAATTTGCCTCATGCCTTCAACTGGTCACGCGATCTCGCGATCCTCAATATAATCCAACAACTTACGGTGATGCTGCGCGAATGGTGGAACGCTGGATACACGAAATACTGGGCAAAGATATTCCTGTAGGCATTAGCGAATGGAACTTTGATTCGGGCAGTAATCCGCTGGGCGAGAATGCGGATTTTATGACGAAGTTTACCAACCTGGCTCTGAATGGTCCTGCCGGCATGATTAGTGCTGGCCTTGACTTCGCTAACCAGTTTGACGCACAGGACGCCGGTGGGTATGGACACCTCGACATGTTTGACATTAATAAGCAGGATCGACCCAAAGCGCAGTTCTATGCGATAAGCAGGCTGATCAGTCAATATAGAAATTGAAGTGGAGTGCGCCAGGCATTCGTCTGGCACACTCCACAATGTGATTGGCGGGTAATGGAGGGTTTGACCCAGATACCCCGCTCGTGCATCAGGTCATCTGCGCCATACCCGGCTAGTTTGCTTGCCACACCTGTACATCATCAGCAGCCGAAGCGATACGCGTACCATCTGGAGACCAGGCTACGGAACCGATCACATCCTGGTGGCCGCGATAGGTAAGGAGAGGCTTTCCAGTCTCAGCCTGCCAGACTTGCACGGTCGTATCCCATGAACCGGAAGCGACGCGCGTACCATCCGGCGACCAGGCAATTGCCTGCAACCCATTCGTGTGGCCGCGATAGGTAAGGAGGCGCTTTCCGGTGGTCGCACTCCAGACCTGCACTGTGCCATCGGTACTCCCGGAGGCGATGCGCGTGCCATCGGGCGACCAGGCGACTGCCCATACATAGTTGTTATGCCCGCGATAGACGAAAACATGTTTCCCGGTCAGGGCATCCCAGATCTGCACGGTGTGATCAAAGCTGGCAGAGGCGATGCGCGTGCCATCGGGCGACCACCCTACTCCTGCAACCGTCCCGCTCTGGCCGCGATAGGTGAAGACGCGATACCCGGTCGCCGCATCCCAGACCTGCACTGTCTCATCACTACCGGCAGAGGCGATACGCCTGCCATCCGGCGACCACGCCACCGCCAGCGCCTCGCCCGTGTGACCACGATAGGTCACGAGCAGGCGGCCTGTCGCAATATCCCAGACTCGCACGACCCCATCCCAGGAGGCTGCGGCAAGGCGGTTCCCGTCGGGCGACCAGGCGACTGCCCATATTTTCTGAGTCGAATTGTGCAAGCTCAGGGTGACATTTCCCGTCACCGCATCGAGTACCTGCACCGATCCATCGGACTCGCCAATCGCTAGCAAGTGACCCCTGGGTGACCAGGCGGCAGTAAACACATTGGAAGCGCCCCGATAGTACCACAACATAGTGCCTGGCCGGAGCGTAGCGGCGGCAGGATTAGCGCCTGTCCCACTGGCAACGGGAATGGAACAGGCGGTTACTAACAGGGTGAGCCAGGCAAACGCAATGAGTAACCGGACCACACGTTTCGGAGGAATATTCATGAGAGTTCTCCTTCCCCGGCGCTGCGCGATTGGGCATCCTGCCGCCGTCGCATACGCAGGGCTTGCCAGGACAGCTTGAGTCGCAGGGCGATGTTCGGAACTCTCCGCCTGGATCGGGGCAATTGCTCCAGCAACCGCTCGTGTTCCGCCTCACGCAGCAAATTCTGGCGATGGGCTTGAGCGAATCGCTCGCGCTCGTAATGATTCATCATGGTAGTTCTCCCTTCAGCGCCTCGCTTCTCGCAGACGCTTCGATGTATACTTGCAGCTCCGCTGACCGGAGCGTTCTTGATGCTGCAAGTGTAGCCGCGCAAGCGCTCGCACACATCCGTTGAAGAACTCATTGTGACTACGCATTTGTGAGTTGGAGCAGGTGGGAATGAAAGGGTGGTTTTGTGAGGGTTCTACGTTGAATCACGTAGACGAGGGAGTCGAATACTCATCAGAAGAAAAGGAAAATAAGCCTGTCATCCTGAGCGCAGCGCAGGATCTTTTGTGCCGCCAACGGAGATCCTGCGCTGCACTCAGGATGACAGATTGAAGCGAAGGATGAATGGGCTGTAGGTTCAATTGCTCTGACCGCTAAACGAGTCGATGCTCCATGGCATAGCGTGTGGCTGCGGCTCTGGAAGAAACCTGAATTTTGCCATAGATGGAGGTCAGGTGGCTGTTGACAGTACGCGGGCTGATGACTAACTGCCTGGCTATTTGCGCATCAGACAGTCCTTGCGCCACCAGGCGCAACACATCAACCTCTCGCGCGGTTAGACCATCTGGATAGATGATGGGCGGTTTTACTGTAGGAGCCAGTGGAGGTTCTATAGAAATTGAGGCAGGGATGGTAGCAGGTCCCTGGGCAGATATGGCCTGCTCTGGCGTCATACGCCGTCCCTCGGCCCAGGCGGCAGCGAACGCCTTCTCCCCGGATCGAACACGAGCAGCGGCTACTTCATGTTCGTACTCAGCGCGGTAAACAGGTGGTAGCGGTGTACCCATAACTTCGCGCAGGGCTTCTGCGGCTCCCCACAGCCGCGCTGCCCAAAAACCCTCTTCCTGGGCTGCTGCTACGCCTGCCAATCCTTCGAGGTAATTAACAATGTATGGATAATAACCTCCTTCTTTGATGATCGCCAGGCTCTCTTCGTAGAAGGTGCGAGCTCCTGCAAAATCACCCTGAATGGCAGCCATTTTTCCTAAAAGAGAGAGCGATTGGGCTATTTCGTTTCTGCTCCCGCTCTCCTTCGAGAGAACCACAGCCTCCTCAAGTAGCAAGCGAGCTTTGGCAGCATTACCTTGTTGGAGTGCCACCTGGCCCAGATTAATGAGTGCCTGGGCAATGTCAACCGTGTGTCCTGCTTCCTTGCAAAGTGCGAGGTTCTCCTCGAACAGTGTGGATGCTTTGACCAAATCACCCTGGGAGTCCAGGAGCGTGAGTGCCAGTCCACCGAGCGATAAGCTGATTCCCTCTAAATTCCCCAAAGCTCTGAAGAGCGACAGGCTCTCTTCTTTGAGTGCGATGGCTTTTGCATAATCCCCCTGATTGCGGGCTAATGCCCCTAAATTGTTTAGTGACCAGGCAATACCCTCTCTGTCCCCCACTTCCCTAAAGAGCGTCAGGCTTTCCTCCGTCTGCGTGTATGCTTTTGCCAGATCACCCCTCAAGTTAGCTACCAACCCCAGAAGACGGTGAGCAAGGGCGACGCCTGCCTTGTCTCCGAAATTCTGGCACTGTGCCAGGCACTCCTCGGTAAGGGCTTTTGCTCGATCCGTGTCGCCCTGGACATACGCCAGGTGCGCAACAGCTTTGAGAGCCTTCAATAGCGCAGGCGTTATAGATCCTTTGTTCGCTGCAAGCGTCCGTTCCAAAAAAATTTGCCCCTCATCCCAGTGAGCACGGACTTCCCAGAACCGCCTCAACGCTCCTGCCAGCCGTAAGGCCATCTCGATGGCGTGTGCCGCCTCTTCTCGTTCTAAACACCACTCCATTACCGCTCGCA
>DASTKD010000238.1:0-8645 GCA_035716135.1 Ktedonobacteraceae bacterium | reverse complement strand
CTGTCATTCTGAGCGCAGCGAAGAATGACAGAGTGTTACTGGTCTTGCTTCTTACAGCGCACCCTGTCCTGCTCATTGAGAGGCGCTAACTCAGAATGACAGGCTAATACCGATCTTGCTCCTTACTATTCATCAGAAGGCGACCCACGTCCGGTCATGGATGCCGCGTTAAAAATTCAATCAACCGCTCCCGTTCAGCACGTTTCCTGACAATGAACACTTTCTTGCAGTACTTTTCAAGATACTGATGCACAAACTCTGCCGTTGGCGGCACAGAAATGCTCAAGTACTTTTCAACATCTCTACTCACAGATTCCGGGGTAGGAGGGCCAACCCTGTCTTTTTGCTCTTCAAGATACTCGCGTATACATTCGGCCAGTGCCGCATCGGTTACTTTGTTCAGCGCATATTTGCGGGGATAGTCCAGCAAATAGAAGAGCAATTTTATCCCGTTCAGACCCGGATAAGGATTGGTGCCATGCAGACTCCTTGTGATATGGCGGCGAATAATACGCCATATAGCTACAGGCCACGAGACTTCAAGTAGTACAATGGCATCGGCTGCATAGAGCAGAGGCTCTGTGAAGATGAGATAAACTCCTTCCGAAACCCACTCTGGCTGCGCTGCGATAGCAAAGGCATCCTCTTCGGTGACTAAGCCCTTTTCCAGACCAATTGCATCGAGGTTGTAATGAGGAACATGCAACATGGAAGACAAGTTCTGCGCTAAGGTCGTCTTCCCGCTGCCAGATCCCCCAAGAATATGTATTTTCGCCATGATTTTTCCTTTTCCCTAAACTGGAGGCAACTTCATAGAAAGGTCGGAAAAAGAAATCATGAGCATCGAGAGAACTACCGGGCTTTCGGAGAAGTTGCTAACGCTTTACACTGTATCGCTATGCGTAAAACAAATCTTCTGTCACTTTAGAGCGACAGCGTTAGTCTTGCGTCATATTTTTCAGGCAAACGTTAGCAATGGTCCGGCATATACCTCTCCTGAGTGAAGGATTCCTGGTGTCTTTTGAGTATATCACACCCCTGCACCGTCTGTTCCATCAACATACTCGTCACGGCTTCCACGCTGCCCGTCTCCTGGTATGTGGCGACTTGGCGGTCAGCGCCGGTGCCGTGTGGATCATTGAGCAGGGAGCGCAGGGCGTCTATCTCCTGCTGGCTGCCCAGGTCGTCCAGCATGTCATCGACGAAATCGAGCAGTTCGCCGATGGCGTCGCGCATACTCAGGCGGCGGTTGCGCGCGAAATCGACAATCTCGGCGTCCAGCCCGTCGCGCATGGCGTGCCACTTGTTTTCTTCGATTAGATGGCGCGGGATGAGAGGCACGCACAGATTGTGACGATAAAGCCAGGCCAGTTTTGCTACCAGCGCCTGGCAGAGCGCGGCCAGGGCCAGCGTATCTTTGACAGTGGCAGGCATGTCAAAGACGCGAAATTCCAGTGTGGGATAGATGGGATGTGGGCGAATGTCCCACCACAGGCTGCGCGCGCTGTCGATGCAACCCGACCCGATGAGGGCCGCGAGGCTGGCATCGTAATCGCGCCGTGAAACGAACTGCTCGGGCACGCCGCTGCGCGGGAAAGCTTTCCAGGCGACGGCGCGATAGGACATCATGCCGGTGAAACGGCCAGCCCAGAACGGCGAGTTGGCGGAGAGCGCCAGCATGTGTGGCAGCCAGGCACGCGCCGCGTTCATCAACGCTATCGCCATCTCGCGATCCTCGATGCCAATATGAACATGTAGTCCGAAGATCAAGGTGGAACGTCGCAGTTCGCGCAATTCGCGCGCCAGGTCGGCATAGCGCTCATATCCCGCGCCCATCTCTTCCTGCCAGCACGCGGCGGGATGTGTGCCAGCGCTCAGCAGTGCCAGCCCCTGTTCATGGGCGAGAGCCGCCAGCCGCGCCCGCATTTTAGGCGTTTCCACGCGCGCCGCTGCCATATCCGGGTAAATGTCCGAAACAAGTTCGGCCACCACCTGCTGTATCTCCGGCTTCAGCTTTTCGCCAAAGATGGGACGCCCTTTTTCAAGCAAGTTATGGAAAGCAGGAGCCAGCTCCCCGCTCTGCCGATCTACAAGTTGAAACTCCTCTTCAATGCCGATCGTAAATCGGGCTGGCATACCTGCCTCCTTCTTTGTCACCTTATGCCATGTCATCCTGAGGGCAGCGAAGGATCTCAGCGACAGGCACGTCAGATCCTTCGCTGCCCTCAGGATGACAACCGCTCACCGATTTTGGTCGTGAAAATTCATCAGCCATGTGATGATCGTTTAAGACGCCAAAGACTCTTCCTCCATCTTTATCCCCAGCGCAGTCTGTTCAATCAGATAGCGAATTACGGCGTCCAGGCTGCCGGTCTGGCGATAAATGGCGACCTGGCGGTCTGCGCCGGTGCCGCGTGGATCGTCGAGCAAGAGACGCAGGTGGTGAATTTCGCGCCTGCTGCCCAGGTCGTCCAGCACATCATCAACGAAGTCGAGCAGTTCGCTGATGGCATCGCGCATGGGCATGGATTGGCCTTGCGCGAAGTCGATGATCTCTCCATTCAGCCCGTAGCGCATGGCCTGCCACTTGTTCTCCTCCACGTAAAAGCGCGGCTGGATGCGCGTTCCCAGGCCGCGCTTATGCAGCCAGGTCAGCTTTGCCACTAACGCCTGGCAGAGTGCGGCCAGCGCCAGCGTATCCTCGAGCGTCGCGGGCATATCGCAGATGCGAAACTCGACCGTGTTGAAGAAAGGGTGCGGGCGAATATCCCACCAGATTTTTTTGCCGTTGTCGATGATGCCCGCCGCGATCAGTGACTGCACATAGTGTTCGTAATCCGACCAGGAGTTATACGGCTCCGGTACGCCGCTGCGCGGGAATGGCCGCCAGACGACCGAGCGATACGACTTGATGCCGGTAAAACGCCCGCCCCAGAACGGCGAGTTGGTCGAAAGAGCAAGCAGGTGAGGCAGCCAGCTCCTCAGTTGATTCACCAGGCTGATTGCCAGTTCGCGGTTCTCGACGCCAACATGCACATGCAGCCCGAAAATCAGGATGGAACGGCAAATATCCTGCAACTGCTCTTCCAGTTCGGCATAGCGTTCGTTGGGCGTCGCAAGCTGCTCTACCCACGTACCGGTAGGATGCGTCCCCGCGCTAATCAACGCCAACCCTTCCTGCTCCGCCAGCTTCAGCAGCATGGCGCGCGTGCGTTGCAGTTCCAGGCGCGCGGCCAGAATATTCGGACAAACATCGCTCACCAGTTCGACGGTCGATTGCAGCATCTCAGCCTTAATTTTGTCGCCGAACTGCGCCGCTCCTTTTTCCAGCATTGACAGAATACGCGAAGACAACTGCCCAGTGTGACGGTCTACCATTTGAAATTCTTCTTCGATTCCAAGCGTAAATCGCGGTAACATCCGAGACTCCTTCTCCAGAAATTGGCATGGGCATAGGGACACACAATTGCCTGTGTCCACCGAAGATGCAAGGACGTGATACGTTCATTGTAAGGGCGGGGGTGGCGAGGAAGAGTGGCGGGGACCCTTGCGGTCGCCCTGGGCCATAAAATACGCACAAACTACAAGAGATCACATTCCAAATGGGATGCTTCCATCGTAAATCATCGTCATCAGTTAAGGCACGCGCGCGCATGTAACTTCCTTAGACGTAGACGAGTAGTGACGCGATTCATCGCGTCCTTGCTTCAGTGCATCATCGCAGTTCAGGCAGGTAGAAAAGCAGCGTCGCTTTTATGCCGCGCAAGCAGTAACTCGACATAATATTAGCCCTGGGAATCATAGCTTACACAAGAAGTATGCTATTTGTCAAGGGGTAAAGAGGTAAGATAGCATAATAAAAGCAGCAGGCACCGCCTGCTGCTTTTATTATGCTATCTAGCAGAAGCTTTATTCTGTGCGCAGGGCCACAATCGGGTCCAGGCGCGCGGCTCGCTGGGCCGGGTAGAAGCCGAAGATGATACCTACCAGGGCTGAGACACCAAAGGCGATCACTATCGAGAGCGGGTCAATCTGGAACGGGAACTTGTTGACACTGGCGATTACATACGCCACAATCGGGCCAATGATTAGCCCGATCAACCCGCCCAGCGCGCTCAAAAAGAACGCCTCGATCAGAAATTGCATCAGTACATCGCGTTGGCGCGCGCCGATGGCGATGCGAATGCCGATTTCGCGCGTGCGCTCGGTGACGGAGACCAGCATGATGTTCATGATGCCGATGCCGCCTACGACCAGCGAAACGGCTGCCACACCTACAAGCAGGATAGACAGGGATTGCGCGGTTCCCTGCACCGTCGAAAGCACCTGTGAGGCGTTCTGAATGGTGAAATCATCCAGCGCGGGGTTGGAGATGTTGTGGCGTTGTTCGAGCAGCGCCTGTGCCGCGCTCTGCACGCTGTTCACATCGCCGCTATTATCAGCAGTCAGCACAATGCTATTCACAAATTTGTTGCCGCTCAGGCGCTGTTGAGCCGTGCTAAAAGGAACGTAGACGATATCGTCAGCGTTGGCTCCAAAGCCCGTTGAACCTTTTGAGGCCAGCGTGCCAACAACGGTAAAGGTAACATTGCCGATGCGTATCTGTTGTCCGAGCGGATCGATGCCGAGCGGCGTGAACAGGTTGTCCACCACCGTTTGACCCAGCACCGCTACGCTGGTGCCGCTCTGTTCATCCGCCTGCGTAAAAAAGTTCCCTTCCTGCATCTGCCAGCTTCCGATTTGCTGCTCGCCGGGGTAGACGCCCTGCACACTTGTCGACCAGTTCTGATTGCTGAAGACAAGCTGGCCGTTCGCGTTCAGGGTAGGGCTGACGGCTGCCACATGCGGTAGCTGCGCCAGCGCGTCCGCATCAGCCTGCGTCAGCGTTTGCAACGTACCCACGCCTCCTCGCACGCCGCCGGTGCTGGTGCTACCGGCGCGAATGGTCAACTGCAACGGGTTCAGTGTGGAGAGTCGCGCATTGATGGAGGCGGTATTGCCCTCGCTTATGGCGATCACAATGATGACCGCGCCCACGCCAAAAATGATGCCCAGCGAAGTCAGCAGCGAACGCAGCAAATTGGCGCGTAACGCCTGCAACGCGCTCCCTGTGCTTTGATAGACGCCCTGCAATCCGCGCGCCCGCCGGTACTGTCGCCCCTTGCCTTTCTCTACTGGTTCTGACCTGTGGGAATGCGATACATCGCGTCTATCTCTGGTCGTACTCATAACGCCACCTGCCTTCCACTGGACTGCGGGAACTCCTGCGGGCGTTCTTCCCCTGTAGGGACGCGATTGATCGCGTCCGTATCTACCGCGTCCATCCCGTCAGCGGACGTAGTGGGAGTGGACGCGATCAATCGCGTCCCTACAGCGCGGTTTTCGCGCACGATTACTGGCGCGGACACGTCCGTATCGTCGATGACGCGCCCGTCGCGGAACTTTACCTGGCGTTTCGCGCAGCCGGCGATGTCCGGTTCGTGCGTCACCAACACCACCGTCAGGCCGCGCGCGTTCAGTTCTTGCAGGATAGCGATGATCTGCGTGCTGGTCTGGCTGTCCAGATTGCCCGTTGGCTCGTCTGCCAGGAAGAGCGATGGCGATGTGACCAGCGCCCGCGCAATCGCCACGCGCTGCTGCTGCCCGCCGGACAACTCCGTCGGGCGATGGGATGCCCTCGCCTTTAACCCGACTATCGCCAGCGCCAGTTGCGCGCGCCGCAGCCTTTCCGCGCGCGGTACGCCTGAGTAGACCAGGGGCAACTCCACGTTGTCCAGCGCCGTCATCCAGGAGAGAAGATTAAAGCTCTGGAAGACAAACCCGATCTTCTGGTTGCGTATATCAGCCAGCGCATTGGCGTTCATTTTACTTACCGCTACTCCATCGAGCAGGTAGGTTCCGCTCGTGGGCCGGTCCAGGCAGCCCAGCAGGTTCATGAAGGTGGACTTGCCGGAGCCGGATGGCCCCATCAATGCCACGAACTCTCCCTGTTTCACCTCCAGGTTGACCCCGCGCAACGCCGGTACCACGTTGCGGCCCAGGTAGTAGTTTTTGGTAAGTTGCTCAACGCGAATCACCGCCGGTTTGACAATATCCCTTTTACCATTGAGCCTGCTTGATTGCATCGTCTCTATGGGCGATGTAGGGACGCGATTGATCGTGTCCTCTTGCTCATTGTTCAACTCGTTTGCTTGCTCGTCGTGCTGCATGGCTAGCCTCCCGCGCCGGAGCGGCCACCACCCACACCGCCGCCGCCAAAGCCACCACCGCCTGTTCTGAAGATGCCGCCGCCGGTGGTATTGGTGCCAGAACCGGTCGAGAGATTAGCGAACGCGCCGCCCGTCGCGCCTGTTACTACCTGGTCGCCTTGATTCAGACCTGAAAGCACTTCTGAGAAAGTGCCGTTGGTCAGGCCCGTCGTAATCAGAACCGGTACCAGTTTGCCGTTGCGCAGTACCAGCACCACATGACGGCTGCCAACGCCTTGCGCGCCAGTTGTACCTCTACCTGTGCCTGAGAATCCCCCGGTTCCCGCAGTTCCTCCGAGGCCCTGCGTAAGGGCGTTGCGCGTAATCACTCCGGCCTGTAGCGCGGTGGTTGGGAAGGTGAACGCGCTATTGCTCACCAGCAACGCGCCAATACGCTGCGCGGTGGTAATCGTAGCGGTCGCCGTCATGCCAGGATAGAGGTGCGCCGTGCCAATGTTGCTCATATTGACGGTCAGTGTAACGGGATAGCTTACTACGCCTGAAGTTGTCGTACCCGCGATGCTGATACTGGACACCGTAGCGCGGAAGGTCTGCCCCGCGTAAGCCGTGACGGTGAAGCGCACGGGCTGGTTGATCTGCACATTGGCAATATCCGCTTCGTTGACCGAGGCCGTGATGGTGAAGCCACTGGTATCGAGCAAGACCATGAAAGACGATGTAGAGCTGCCACTACTGCTGCCGGTGTCCTGTCCCACGATGCCATTGATGGAGGCCACTACTGCATTGCCGGGAGCCTTCAATGTGGCAGCCGCCAGGTTATTCTGAGCCGTTTGCAATTGCAATTGAGCGCTCTGCAAGGCGTTGCTATCAATATTCAGCGTGTTTGTCGAATCGCCATCGGCGACCGCTGTGTTATAGGTGTTCTGCGCATTGTTGACCGTAATTTGCGCCTCTTGCACCGCGATTTGCAGGTTGGGTGCGTTCAGAGTTGCCAGCGTTTGTCCAGCTTTCACCTGCTGACCAACATGCACGTTGATAGCTGAAATCTGCCCCGCCGTGCTGAAGTTCATATCGTACTCGGCTTTGGCCTGTAGCGGGCCGCTGGCCGAAACCGTCGAGGTCAGGTTGCCAATCGAAACCGGAATAGTCGTATAGGACACCTGCGAGGAACTGGCGCGCCTCATATAGACAAATATTCCGCCTCCAATCAAAACCACCAGTAGCACGACGCTTATCACGATCAGCCACACGCGGCCCCGCCTGCGCGGGGGTGTTTGAAGTGAGCTATCGTCCTCTTCGTCCTGGAAGAGTGGTGAGAAGCGAATTGCATCAACGTCTGTATCCGAATCGACTTCAGATGAATCCGCGTTTGTTTTTAACGTATCTGACATCGTATGCCTCTCTTGAACGGGCGCGATACATCGCCCTTATTGCAAAATCAATTGACCTTTTCAGTTTTCCTCTGTATAATGGCCCAGGCCAGGAGTGGCGTGGTGCTTGTCTTACGGCGATCCGCTTTGAGGATACTGCAACTATGCATTACTCGCCGGTGTCGATGTTGGCGTTGGCGTGCCACGCCGCGCTGGCAGCGCCTGCAAAAGCGACACGCTGCTGGCATTGATTACACCCTGACTATTGGCAGTACCGGTAATTGTTACCGCCTGGCCGCTTTGCAGGTCTCCTATCGTCAGGCTTTGCTGTTGCATCATGCGCGTGGTAGTAGTGAGAGTGACAGTGAAGTCATTGCCGCTCGTATCCGTCACCGTCAACGCGTTGCCGTTGAGCGAACTGACCGTTCCGTTGATCGTCTGACGACTCGTTCCACTATTAGACGCGCCGGGTGTGCCAGCGCCAAATCCCGGCCCGCTAAATCCACCCGTGCCATTGCCGCGCCGCTGCCCGCCGCACACTTTCACGCCATTCCTGAAGCCGCCCTGACCCGTGCGTGCCTGCGTTGCGCGCACGCTTACCGAAAGCGCCGAGTAGGTGTTATCCGCGTTCTGCTTTACGATTACCGTGACAGGCGAGCCGGTCTTCAGATCTGCCGCCGTCAGTGTTGCCTGGCGCGTAAGTATCGTTGTACCTGACAGCGTGACCTGCACATTTTTGCCCTGCAAGTTTGTCACCTGCAAGGTATTGTTGCTGACACTCTGGATCATGCCTGTGGTGACGCTGAGGCACGCGGTTGACGTTGTTGGAGTGCCTGTGCTGCTGGCGTTGCTCGTGGTTGTGCTGGAACTGCCGCAGGCCGCCAGCAGCGCCGCGAATATCACGACAGGCAAAAGAGAAAATACCTTTTTCATAGCTTTGTTGCCTATACACTTTCAAAAAATTATCTGTACAACCCTGTTACTTACACACTATCGGGAAAAAGTCATAGAACTCTCAAGAAAGTGTAAAATTTTGGCAAGAGGGCAGCAGAAAAGCGCGGGGACG
>DASTKD010000237.1:0-10174 GCA_035716135.1 Ktedonobacteraceae bacterium | reverse complement strand
GTTGGTGCAGGTACTGGCTGTACTTAACGGGCGTCAGGCGATCCTCTGTGCCGCAGATAATCAGGGTCGGGAGATGGATTTCGGAGAGCCGCACCATGCAATCGAAGACGTTGCAGGCCGACAGGTCGCGGTGCAGCATAGAGGGAGCGGATTTGTCTTGCTCCTCCTCTATCATGTCAGCGAGCATGGCCTCGGTGTGGTTGGGAGCAAATGCCAGGCCCTTTAACTGGCGTGTGGCGTCGTCGGGCGCGGTGCGTGTTGCCGCGAGCAGGTCTGGATGGACCCGCAAGCGCGCGCCTGTGCCGATTAAGATTAATCCTCCCAGTTCGTCACCATACTCCAGACTCATCGCCAGGGCTACGGCCCCACCGAGCGAATGCCCGGCAATAACAGGCGATGTCAGACCCAGTTCGTTCCAGATAATATTATGCGCCGCCCACGCATATTCCTGCACGCTCACCTCTGGCGGGAGCGTATCGGCTCGTTGCCCATGCCCCGGCAAATCAATGGCAAAAGCTCGTTCAGCGCCGAAATAGTCCACCTGGAAACGCCAGACGCGCCCCGTATCGCCCGAACCATGAATGAATACCAGCGGTTTATTGTAAGTGTTATCAACCATCATTTGTTCGCCACCTCTCGCGTCACTATTGCGTCATTATATCACCCCTGGAATTTGACAAATACATAGCCACCATCTGTCATCCTGAGCGCAGCGAAGGATCTGCCTGGCCGACGAGAGATCCTTCGCTGCGCTCAGGATGACAGCGCAGCGAAGGATGACAGGAGGGGAGGGTGACAAGAGAAATACGTCACGATCCAGACCCCGACGTGGGAGAGGACACATTCCATCTCCCATAACCGTTGCTGTTATCACACTTGCCTGCTGAATTCAGGCTGCAATAGGTTCCTGACATGCCGCCATCGTTGTGTATATGGCCCGCGAAAGAGAGCGGTTCGGCAACCTGACTGCTATGCACGATAAACTGTAGAGCGCCGGAGGTAGAGAGCGTTCCCGTAAAGGGGCCGTTGCCGGAGAGAGGCGAACCAACCTGAAAATGGCCCGTGAACGTGCCTCCATTCTGGGAAATGGAGTTGAGCGCCATAGAAGTAGTGTCCCCGGACAGCGCGTTGGAAATGTTCCCATTGTATTGATTTGCCAGCGTTGGATAGCCTGAACCGGGATTGGTGGTAGCAGTCAGCGGCGGTGTTGTCGTGGCCGTCGAGGTCGGCGCTCGCGTCGTGGTAGCAACTGGCTGATGCGTAGTTTTTGCTGCGGGGGTTAGAGCTATGTGGCCTGGCTGACGCGCGATGAGCGCGGGTAGGAAAATGGCTGCTGATGCAACGATAATGAGCAGAGCGAGTAACAGCAGCAGCCACGCGCCCGTTCTTCTGCGGTTGCGACGATTAGCCCCTGGCACTGGATTTACCACTGTCGCCGCTTCAGGAAGCGATGACGCTGGTACTGGTATCGGCGTATCGAGGTCAGCCGGGCGGGACATGAGCGCGATTGGCGCAACGGCAGACGCCGCTACGATTGGGGCAGAAGGCCGGTCAGTCAACGCATTCCAGAAGTCCTGAACAGAGGGGAAGCGTTTATCGATGTCCACCGCCATCGCGCGATATATGGCATCGGCGATGTGCGGTGGGACATTTGGCGCGTAGTTGTGAATCGGCTCGAGCGGGTCGATTCCCTTGCCCCCCAATTGCGTCATACGATAGAATGCGTCTGCCGGAACGTGACCCGTGAGTAGCGCGTACATGGTTGCGCCAAGACTATAAATATCGGTGCGTGGATTTGTTCCGGTGGCATAGTGTTCGGGCGAGCCATAGCCGGGCGAAGCGTGCCGGATAGCGGTGGTAGTTGATTCGGGGTCAAATTCTTTGGCGATGCCGAAGTCAACCAACACCGCTTCGTTGCCAGAGGTGGGTACGATAATATTGGCGGGCTTGATGTCGCGGTGAATGATGGGCGGATGTTGCTGGTGCAGGTAAGCGACGGCCTTCATGATCGGCCCCATGATACTGAGTACCTGCTGTAAAGAGAAGCGTTTCTCTGGTTGTTGACGACGCAGCACCTCCAAATTTGGCCCTTCGATATAGTCCATGAGAATATACGCGCGATTGGAGGCATCATCCTCGAACACGCGATAGACACGCGGTAACGAGGGATGGTCAACTCGCCTGAGCAATTCCGCCTCGAATGTAAAGCGTTCCCTTTCACGCTTCTGCGGATCAATCAATTCTTTGAGCGCAAACAGGTTTTGCTGGACGCGCTGGTCCCTGACCAGGTAGACGGCGCTAAAGCCGCCTCTGCCAAGTACCTCCTCAACTATATAGCGGTCATGTACTACGCTCCCGACAGGAAGAGCTTCTCTTACATCTTGCATGATACGCCTCGGACGTTGTGCTGGTTATATTCCATCGTCACATTATAGTGCAAGCAAGCTCTCTATGAGCAAGCTCAAGTATCTATTTTAATCTTATCCGTAGTCGGTCTAATTTTTCTAATCTTTCTCACCATTTGCTCCTGTGCGAAGCTTCTGGTAGCTTTTTTCACAACCACAACAGGGTGTACCAACTTTGCGTATCTACAGGTGAGGAAGTGAACATTCTGAAAAGGACGGGCAAAACCTATGATGAATGAGATGAACATGCAGGAGCCGGAGCGCGGCCAGCAATCAGAGCAAGAGTGGCAGGCAAACCTGCCATATGGCGAATATCGCGCTGAATATCCAGGCAGGTATGAGCCTGAGCAGCAGCAGAAGATTTACCCGCAGGCGGAGTCCGGGCAGCGCGGTAGCGGAACAATTCTCAGTGTTGTCGCTATTCTCCTGTCCTCTACCGGTTTCTTTTTCGCACTGGCCGGCATTGTAGGGTCAGCGATTGTTTTGAAATTTGCGAATGGACAGCAAGCGTTATTGGCAGGAGGCGCAATCGGGCTGGTAAGCTCCATTCTGGTACTGCTTATGTTTGTTGCCATCTTTGTCGTCGCCGTTATTGCACTGGCGCGACCGCATGTATTGAGAGTGATGAGGGGGTCTCGTAGTCGTTTCCGGTGACGATAAAGCGGGTATGTTCCCCCCTGTCATCCTGAGCGCAGCGAAGGATCTGCGTCCTGCTCGACCAGAGATCCTTCGTTGCGCTCAGGATGACGGGGAAGGAGCGGATACCCTGCTTATTTTGTAAAAGCTCATTATCGTGTCCCTACACATTGTCCCTCCTCTTGCAAGCTTATGACACATGGTATACACTGGCATGGACGATGCAACGCCCGGTGGCAGGCGGATACAACTCAACAGGCCAGATAGCGTATATTATGATGAGACGAAAGTAGGAGTGAGTGCTGAAAGATACAGGCTCTGCTGGCGAGCGCAAAAACAATGCGCGTCAATTGTTGGGGCGCAAGGGCGAGCAAATGGCGGCGGATGCGTTGCGCGAGCGTGGCTATCGTATCGTGGAGCATAACTTCCGTTGTCGTTATGGTGAAATCGATCTTATCGCGGAAGAGCAAGACGATCTGGTCTTTGTCGAAGTGAAGACGCGCCGGGGAACGACTTTCGGACATCCTGAAGAGGCGGTGACGCTGACCAAAAGGCGTAAATTAGTGCAGGTTGCCTCTTATTATCTCGATTTGCACACATCGGGCGACCGCTCATGGCGGATTGACGTAGTAGCCATAGATTTCAACCAGGACGGTAAATTCCGGGAAATTCGGATCTATCAACACGCGGTAAGCGAAGAATAACGTATATGGTAGGGGCGACCCTTGCGGTCGCCCTGGCCTCAGTGGGAAAGGCAGGCAGGACATGGCAGATTTTGTAGAGAATGCGAAAAATATGGTGAGCGCGGCGGTCAGTCGCACAAGCTGGCAGGCACAGAAACAACTGAGGGTGCGCGGCAAACAGGGAGAAATCGATCAATTGATGGAGCAGCGCCAGCAGTTGCTGGATGAACTGGCGAAGGTGGCGATGGACCTCTATCAACAGAACAGGCTCAGCGATGCGCAGCTTTCGCGCCTGTGTGCCAGTATTCAGGAACTCGATCACGATATGCAGAATCGCCAGACGCAGTTGATGGAAATCAAGAACGAGGCGTATATGGCGAATCAGTTCGCGCCTGGCGCGACGACGAATTACGCGCCGCCGCCGGTGTCGCCCAATCCAGGCATGAATCCCAATCCTGCTCCAACCTATACACCGCCGACGTATTCTCCACCGCCGCCCAATCCTCAGCAAAAAACGCAAAATTGCCCGAATTGTGGCAATCCCATACGACCGAACGCGCTCTATTGTCGTAGTTGCGGCGCGAAATTGCGTTAAACAGGGAAAATGGACAAATTGGCAGGTCGGACATGCCCGACCTGCCAATTTGTGCCTCTTCCCTGTTTCCTTTTTTAGCACGAACTATGTTATAATGGTACGTGCCTCCAGGTTGCGGGAATTGCCGTGCTGAACGCTGGTTGTGCCTCCCGTATATCGTGTGAAGCGGGTCGGGTCGGTTCGGAAAAGCATGTGAAGGATGCGCCTTTGTTAAAGCAGAGCCAGGAAGGAATGAGTTGTACCCTCGATAGCATCAGCCATAGCGCGGCGCAGACGCAGCGTCTGGGCATGAGGCTGGGCGAATTGCTGCGTGGGGGCGAACTCATTTTGCTCAACGGGCAGCTTGGCACGGGCAAGACCACCTTCACCCAGGGATTGGCTCAGGGCATGGGCATAAGCGCGAATATCAATAGCCCCACGTTTACTTTGTTGAAGGAATACGCCGGGCGTGTTGAAACGCACTCTGGCAACGGTAGTGCGCCCCTGTCGCGCAAAGACCCTGCGCTTTACCATTTCGATCTCTACCGGCTGGATGATCCTGAAGAAATCTTTGATCTTGGCTTTGATGAGTATTTTACCAGCGATGGCGTGTGTGTGGTGGAATGGGCTGAGAAGGCCGACCTGTACTGGCCGGCTGACCACCTCGACATCCGCTTGAAAATGCTCAGCGACACGAAGCGCGGCCTGTTTTTTGCGGCGGTTGGCCCGCGCTATTGCGATTTGCTGCGACAGTTCCAGAAAAACGCCTATGTTACTACTGGCTCTTGATACGTCCACGCACCAGGCCAGCGTAGCCCTCTGCACAGAGGATACGCTGCTCGGCGAATATACGTGGCAGGTGGGAAACAATCATAGCGTTGAGTTGCTCGAACGCATACAGCGTCTGGTGACTGAATGCGGCCAGACCATGCAATCTCTTGAAGCTATCGCAGTTGCTATTGGGCCGGGTTCTTTCAACGGGTTGCGCGTCGCGTTGGCAACCGCCAAAGCTCTGGCATTCGCCCTGCGCATTCCCCTCGTCGGTGTCAGCACGCTCGATGTCATCGCCGCGCAACAGCAACAATGGCGCGGCCCCATTTGCGCTGTCATGGAAGCCGGGCGCGGCGAATTGTACGCAGCCTGCTACCTGTTCGATGAAGCTGAAGCGGCGGGACGGGTGAGCTACGACTTACAGCGATTGAGCGATTACCTGCTCGAAGCTCCGGCGCGCTTGAAAGAGCAGATACTGGCGCGTGTCAATGAATGGGCAGGCGTGCCGGGAGAGCGTGAAGTGCCGCCTGTACTCTTCTGTGGTGAGATGAGCGAGGCATCGCGCGTGGCTCTTTCCGCGCAATTGCCGGAGGGCCTGTTTCTTCCCTCTCTGCAATCCACGCGCCATGCCGTTACCCTGGCGACCCTGGCATTTTCCCGTTTCCAAAGTGGCATCGTAGATGATCCTTTGTTGCTTGAGCCGCTCTATTTGCGGCGACCTTCCATCACCACCAGCGCTCGCAAGCAGCCACTGCTCGGAGGCGGAGGCAAAACGCACCGGTCGGGTGATGTGGCGCAGACAGAAAGGGAAGAGGGTGCGTTACACTATTGACCGTATGACGATGGGCGATGTGCCGCGCGTCATCGAAATCGAACGCCTGGCCTATCCGTCCACCTGGCCTCCCAGTGCCTACCGCAAGGAACTCCAGGATAATCGTTGGGCGCATTATATTGTCTTGCGCGATAAGAAAATTGCCGAAGATCAGTTTGCGATGGCCGCGCAGGAAACAGAGAAGCCGCGCCGGCTCTTTCCACTCTCGCTGCTGCCCGGTCGTCAATCAGTGACGCTACATCCGCCTAACCTGGCGTCCATCGTTGGTTTTGCCGGCCTGTGGCTGATGGTGGACGAGGCGCATATCACGACGATTGCCATGCATCCCGGCTTTCGCCGCCTGGGCCTGGGTGAGTACATGCTGGCTAGCCTGATCGATATTGCCTATAGCATCGGCGCAAAGTGGGTCACGCTGGAAGTGCGCGTCACCAACTATAACGCGCAGAATCTGTACCGCAAATACGGTTTCCACGAGGCGGGTGTGCGCCATCGCTATTATAGCGACAATAATGAAGATGCCTTAATTATGTGGACGGATGAAGTTAATTCCACGCTGTACAAACAAAAATTTCAAGAACTCAAAGCCGCGTTGATGCGTAAATTGGAAGCGCAATAAATTATGCTTATACTCAGTATCGAAAGTTCATGCGACGAAACAGGGGCAGCCATTGTCAAGGACGGGCGTTATTTGCTCTCGAATGTGGTCGCCTCGCAAATTGAAATCCATAACCGCTATGGCGGCGTGGTGCCAGAAGTCGCTTCGCGCCAGCAACTGGCGAGCATCATCCCGGTGATTGAAACAGCGATGGAGCAGGCACAGTGCAACTGGGAGCATATCGACGCGGTGGCGGCGACGTATGGCCCTGGTCTGGCCGGTTCACTGCTGGTTGGCTTGACGGCAGGCAAAGCCATTGCGTTAGCGCATCAACTGCCTTTTCTGGGCGTCAACCACCTGGAAGCGCACATTTACGCCAACTGGCTACGCCAGCAGATCTATGCGCGGCACACACGGGAAGTGGACGATGCCGATTGGGAGTATCAGGAAGGTGATCCCACCTTTCCTCTGATGTGCCTGGTGATCTCAGGCGCGCACAGCGAACTGGTGCTGGTGCGCGGGCATGGTCAATACGAGCTACTGGGCCGCACGCGCGACGACGCCGCCGGAGAAGCCTTTGACAAGGTGGCGCGTATCCTGGGCCTGGGCTATCCCGGCGGCCCCGCCATCCAGCAGGCGGCCCAGCGCGTCGAAGACGAACTTACGCAGCAGGGCAAAAGCGTTTCGGTGGCTCGCAGCGCCTATCGTTTGCCGCGAGCATGGCTGCGCGGCACCTACGATTTTAGTTTTAGCGGCCTCAAAACGGCGGTCTTGCACCTGGCGGAGGGCGCGTCTGAGCAACAAAGGGTTGCCAGTGGCGGTGAGAAGTCGCATTCACAGGTCAGCCAGTACACGCGCATGGGGGCGCAGGCAGCCACGCAAAAGGGCGGCGCGAACGTGGCCTTGCTCGCCTCCAGCTTTCAGGAAGCCGTCGTTGATGTGCTGGCGGTCAAAACGCGCCTCGCGGCACAGGAATACCATGTGAAACAGGTTTTGCTGGCCGGGGGCGTAGCGGCCAATGCCAGCCTGCGCGCGCGCCTGGAACAGGAATTGCGCCCGCTGCGCATTCGTCTCAGTTACCCGCCGGTGGCCTATTGCACCGATAACGCCGCCATGATCGGCAGCGCTGCTTTCTTTCATCTACTCAGGGGCGAGCAGCATGGACTTGACCTGGACGTTGATCCGGGCTTGAGTCTGCCTTTTGTGAAAGCGTGAATAAAGCGTATTGTAATTTGTAGGGGCGAGCTATGGCGCGCCCGGAGGTAGTATGGCTAAACAGAAAACGTATGCCCTGGGTATCGACCTGGGAGGAACCAAGACCCTGGCGGCGGTGGTGGACATCACTACCGGCGAGGTCGTGGCGTCGGCTCGCAAGCGCACGCGCGCCGAGAAGGGGCAGGAGTTTGTCTCGCAACGCATTCTCACCCTCTCAGCGCTGGCTATCGAGGATGCGAAATTGCCAGCCGATGCCGGAATCGTCGCGGTTGGTGTAGGCGCGGCGGGTCAGATCGATCGTAAGGCAGGCGTTGTTGTGGATGCGCCCAACCTGGGCGTCAAAGATATGCAATTGGGCGATCTGCTCAACAAGCAATTTGGCACGCCAGTAGCGGTTGGCAACGATGTAGAGGTAGCGGCGATGGGCGAGTTCCTGTATGGGTCGGGGCAGGGGTATAAAACCTTCATGTGTGTATTTGTTGGCACGGGCATTGGCGGCGGCATTGTGCAGAACGGGCGCATGTATACCGGCCTGAGCGGTACTGCTGGCGAGGTCGGTCATATGACCATTGACGCGGGCGGTCGCCTGTGTCCCTGCGGCAGTCGTGGCTGCCTCGAAGCCTACGCCTCACGCACAGCTATCACGCGCGCCATCATGTCGGAGATCCATCATGGCCGCTCATCGGTCCTTGCCGATGACGCGGAACACCAGCTAAAAGAGGGCGAAACCATCATCCGTTCCGGCACGCTTGCCAATGCCATTGGTCAGAAGGATGCCCTGGTGATCGAGTGTGTGACGGAAGCTGCCGATTATCTCGGCTATGGGTTGGCATCGGTCATGAACCTTTTTAACCCGGAATGCATTATCCTGGGTGGCGGAGTCATCGAGGCTATTGACCTGCTTTTTGAACGCGCCATCCACCGCGCGCGTATCACCGCCCTTTCCAATCCGGCTCGTGATACTAAAATCATACGCGCCAAACTGGGAGACTTCTCAGGCGTGGTGGGCGCGGCCTGCATGGGAGCGCAGAAAGCAGGCTATAGTTTCTCCAACGGGTAGGGATAATGGGAAGATCATGGATGGAGCAGATTCACAAATCGGCGCACAGGTTGAGGTACGCGCGGTAAAAATGTCCGACGCGCCCGCGTTGCACGCGCTGGATTATAGTTTTGAGACGGATCGCATCTACACGCTGCAAGTGCATGGCTATTTTCAGCAGGGCGACGGGCAGGCACAGATTGCCGGTCAACCGGCCTTTGCTTTTGAACTACATGAAACGCCTGTTGATCTGCCTCTGTACAAGGACTTGCGCGCCTACCAGCTCACACTCGCAGCCGTCGAGGCCAGGCTCGCCAGCGCGCAAGGCGGCTACGTAGCGCTGGCTGACGGGCAGATTGCCGGCGTGGTACTGCTGAACGTCGAAGCATGGCGCTCGGTGGCGCGTATCGAGGATATTATCGTCGGACGCTTGTTCCGGCGCTATGGTATCGGCTCGCTGCTGCTCAACTGTGCCGCCGATTGGGCGCGCAATCGTGGATGCCACGCCATTCTGCTGGAGACGCAAAACATCAACTACCCCGCCATTCGTTTCTACCTGCGCAATGGCCTGCAAGTATGGAGCATCAGCCAGCATCATTACCCCCTTGGCCCCGATGAATACGAAATTGCGATTTTCATGGGCAAAATGTTGCGCTAGCGCAAACTCGCCAGCGCAATAATCCCGAAGATGGCAATAACCGCGCCTGAGATGCGGTTGAGCCAGCGCAGCCATGTTGTGCTGAATCGCTTGCGCAACAGGCTGATGCCACCGGTCAGGATACACCACCATGTCGCGGAGCCACTGAAGACTCCCGCTACAACTAGCGCTGCCGCCAGATAATTGCCCCCTGTCGCGCCAACGCCGAGACCGGCGAAGATAACCGCGAACGAGAGAATGGTGAGCGGATTGGTCAGCGTGAGCAGCAGGGTGGACGCATAGGCACCCGCGAAATTGTGCGCCTGCGCGTTGGCCGCTTTTTCTGCTGGCCTGGTCAGTATGGTGCGAATGCCCAGGTAGATGAGGAACAGCCCGCCAATCAGGCGAATCCAGTTTTGTTCGTTAATCAGAAAGCTCGTAATCACTGTCAGGCCGAAGGCCGCGATGCTGCCGTAAATGGCATCAGCCGTTGCGATGCCCATACCCGAAACTAGCCCGTACAGGTAGCCTTTGTGAAACGTGCGTTGAATGCACAAAATCGACATAGGCCCAACCGTTGCCGCGATGGTAAAACCGAGCAATAAGCCGCGTAGATAAAAACTGCCGTTCATCTTGTTCTCCTCGATAATTGATATTTCGGTTTCAAGCACAAAAAAAGTCGCCAGACCTTGAGGGGTCTGGCAACTTTCGTATAGTCTATTTCTTAGCTGCTGGAGGGCAAGCAAAGCGAACCAAACCTCTCTAATTGGTCTGGCTGCTGGCTCTG
>DASTKD010000236.1:0-11871 GCA_035716135.1 Ktedonobacteraceae bacterium | reverse complement strand
GAAAGCACACCGGGGAAAGGAAGTGTGTTCAACATAAAAATGCCGTTGATCTCGTAGACACGCGCGCGTGTCTACGAGATCAACGGCATTTTTATGTTGAACACACTTCCTTTCCCCGGTGTGCTTTCCACAGAGATTGAGCCGCCGTGTTCTTCAACGATGCTTTTCACAATGGCGAGGCCCAGGCCGCTGCCGCCGCGATCGCGCGAACGGGCGGGATCGGCGCGATAGAACCGCTCGAAGATGTGGGGCAAATCCTCCGGCAAAATGCCAATGCCCGTATCGCACACGCTGATAAGCGCGTTTTCATCGCGTGTGGTGAGTGAAAGCGTTACTGTTCCTTCGTAAGGAGTATATTTGAGCGCATTTTCGAGCAGCGCCACCAGGGACTGTTTCAATTTGTCGGCATCGCCATACACCTGCGCCGGTGTGATGTCTTGCAGGATGATGCGCGGCCCCTGTGCCTTTGCTGTCTCAAGATCATGTTGATCGAGTACGCGATACTGCCGGTACACTTCCAGCATCAGACTGTCCAGGTCAACTTGCTGCCTACTCACATAGATTTTCTTATAGCCGGAAGACTTGTGTTCAGGCTCCTGGACCATACTGTCGGCGCGTGCCAGCGTCAGCAGGTCGTTGACGAGGCGACCCATGCGGTCGGCTTCCGCCCGCGCATCGCTCAGGGCGGCGGCTGATTCGCCCGGCGCGAGGTCGGGCGCTTTCGCCAGCAGATCGAGATTGCAGCGAATGGAGGTGATGGGGGCGCGTAGCTCATGCGAGGCATCGGCCACGAAACGCTGCTGGTGCTGGTATGCCTCCTGCAACTCTGCCAGCATCCCATTAAAGGTCGTCGCCAGGCGCGTCAATTCGTTTTTGCCGAGCGCGGATTTCTCCGGTACGCGCTGGCCGAAATCTTGCGACGCGCTGATACGCCGCGCTGTCTTCGTCATGCGCCGCACCGTCGCCAGCACGCTCCACGTAATGAACCAGCCGCCTGCCAGTGCCAGTATCATTACCAGCACGCCTCCTTGCCAGAGCAATATGCGCAGATTGTCCAGCGATTGCTGAATAGCGGCTTCTGACTGCGCGGTCTGGATAATATCCCCTGTTTGCGGGTTGAAAGTAGTGTAGACGCGCACAGGTTGTCCTTGATAGGTAACGGTGCTGTAGAGGCTGTAATCAGGTCCATCAAAAGTATATGGGCTTTGCGCGCTCTGCCGCGCCGCCCGCGCATCCCAGGGAACGGGGCTGGTTTCATAGCCGGTGACACCGGGCTGGAGAAAGTTGGATGTACTATTATAAGTAGTCGTAGCAAGCAGACGCAGATGTGAATCCAGCACTTCGATAGCAATATCACCCGCGCCAAGCCCGTTGATACTGCTATTCAAATAAAGTGGGAGAGTGCCAGGACTCATATTCTGAGCGTTCAACAGGTTTTTGCCAAGATAAACGCTGGCGGCGCGGCTGCTCAAAGCCGTATCAAGGTCGGAATAGGCGCGTTGTTGCGCCTGGGTGTAGACTGCGTTGCCGAAAAACCAGAGCGTGAGTCCCAGCAGGAGCGCGTAGAAGACACTCAGGCGAAGCTGCAATGGAATGTACACGATATATACGCCTCCTTGCTATTCTGGAAGACGCAAGACGTAACCCGCGCCGCGTATGGTCTGGATGAGGCGTTTTTCGCCGTTTTGCTCTAACTTGTTGCGCAAATGGCCGATGTACACTTCGAGGACGTTGGGACCGCCCTCGAAGTCGTCGCCCCAGATGCGCTCCATCAGCAGGCCGCGTGTCAGGACGTGGCGCGGGTTGCGCATAAATAACGCCAGTAATTCATACTCGGTCGTGCTGAGGCCAATCGAGCGATTGCCGCGCCGCGCCAGGCGGGTGGCGGTATCCAGCTCAAGGTCTTCAAACGCCAGTATTTCGCGCGCTACGTCGGGCGCAACGCGCCGCCGCAATAAGGCTCTGACCCGCGCCAGCAACTCTTCGAGCGCGAACGGTTTCACCAGATAATCATCGGCTCCTGTTTCCAGCCCGGCCACGCGGTCGGCTACCGCGTCGCGCGCCGTCAGCATCAACACGGCCATATCCTCCCCGTTGGCTCGCAGACGACTACAGACCTCCAGCCCGTTGATGCCCGGCAACATCAGGTCGAGAATGACCAGTTCGGGTGGTTTTACGCGCGCCAGTGCCAGAGCGCGCTCGCCGTTCTCGGCAACGGAGACGTTGTAGCCCTCGTATGCCAGGGTACGGCGTAACGCGCCCGTCACGCGACTATCATCATCAACAATCAGAATATGCGCGTTCATGATCTTTTTTCATATGGCTAATACACGACCCCGATGACAAAACGCATTTGTCATCGGAGTCCATCAATTGGCGATCCATTCTATGTCCCAGGGAGCATGGGCGGGTACCTGAAGCATCTGTTGGGCCTGTTTGCTGGCAAGATCAAGGGTCGTTATACCGCTTGTAGGATCGACAGCATACAGTGTCTTGTTATCCGCGCTCAGGGCAATGCCGGTGAACGATTGCTGGCCTAACGCCTCTTGAAACGCGCCATGTCCGGCATTCAGATCAGTCGTTTTGACCGACCAGATGCCGCGCAATCCGGCAAAGTAGAGGGTGGATTGATCGGATGAGAGAACTGCGCCGTTGCGCAGCATACGCGAAGTGTCCGCGCTGGTGACGCTTGTTACGCCTGGATTAAAATGGCTGGTTGCGACAAGCTGGTCGCTATAAATGTTACTGGTGCCGAGATTATTCAGGCTGATTTCGCTGACTACGCCCAAAGCGCCATTGGCGGCATATAGAGTCTTCCCATCAGACGAGAGGGCAAGCGTGTAGAAGCGCAGCAGATCGGAAGACTTGCCTACCGGCAGGTTAATACAACGCGCAAACGGGAAGCTCGGATCGAGCGGCAGGATATGAACGAAAGCGATGTTATGGTAGCTGTCGATATACAGAGTGTACGCTGTATTGCCATCGCTTGCCATCTGCCGCGCGATTGCCGTACCCGTCATATTGGGGTCGTTAAGTTCCGACTTGTCAACGATGGGGCCTTGATACAGCTCGTTTTCCGAAACAGTGTACAGTTGCACGTAGTATTTTCCCGTGCCATCGTTCAGGCGTTGCAGCAGATAAAGCGCGTTGCCATCCAGACTTATCGCATCCAGGTCGAAATCGCCCCTGAGATGGATGGTTTTTGACACCTTTCCCGCCTGTGTATCGACCAGCGCAATCGTCGTCGCGCTGGTTGATGAATTCAACTCGCGCAAGGCCAGCCAGTGTCCATCGGTTGACAACACCGCGTGATTAAAGTCCTGCCCTGTCGTCGAGTAATTGCCCGCGAGAGTGATGGTGCGCAACATTGCGCCGCTCTGCGTATCGATAACCGAGACGGTAGTCTGCCCCGCATTCGCCTGCGCCACGATGAGCAAATGATGATCCATCGAAGTCAGCCCGGCGGGCAGCGTGTACGTTGGATGAGCATTGCCGGGGTGGAAGGCGACGATTTGTTGACCCACGCTCGTCGCTCCCTGCGGCGTATAGCCATCCAGCACGTAAAGATTCTCGCCAGCAGGCAGTTTAGCGTTCGACGCCGGACTTGTGTTCGTATTCGACCCACAGGCCGCGACAAGTGGCAACAGCATACAAAGCACCATAGCAGGCCATACAAAAGATTTCTTCCTCATGATCTTCGCCTCCTCGCGGGTACAGAGAGCATGTATGCGCACGCTCATCATATCATATAGACCAACCTGTGGAAGGTATACGACACATATCTGAATCAAACCTGAATTATGAGAAGGAAATCTATATGGAGGAATAACGCAGCAACCGTTCTGATGAACATTTCCAATCAAGATCGGTCATGTCTTGTCATCCTGAGCGCAGCGAAGGATCTGTGCGTGGCTGGAGAGATCCTTCGCTGCGCTCAGGATGACAAATGATTGATCCTGTAAGGTGGGATCAGCGGTCAACGCATCCCAGCACGATGTCGGTGCTGCCAATGATTGCCACGGCATCGCTCATCTTGTGACCGCGTAACAGGTCGGGCAGGATCGACAGATTGCAGAAGGATGGCGCGCGCATTTTCGCGCGCCAGGGGTACTCGCCTCCATCGCTGATGTAGTAGAAGCCAAATTCTCCCCGGCTATTTTCAATGGCAAAGTAGGTTTCTCCGCGTTTGGGGCGCAGGGCAATAGGCACACGCGCGCAGATCGGGCCGGGAGGCATACGGTCGATAGCAAGGCGGCACAGGCGGATGCTTTCGTAGATTTCTTGCATACGCACTTTATAGCGCGCGTAGCAATCCCCCTCCTGGCGTACCTGGACGTTGACCGGAACTTCTCGATAGGCCATGTAGGGGCGGTCAACGCGCAGATCAAAGTTAACCCCGCTGGCGCGCAGCATGGGACCCGTCAGCCCATAGGCGACGGCCTGCCCGGAGTCGATGTAGCCCACGCCCTGTGTGCGCGCCTCGAAGATCTCATTGCCTGTAATCAATACTTCCAGGTCGCCCATGTTCTTTTCGAGCCGGTCAAGCCAGGCTTCGCACTCTTTCAGCCACTTGCGCGGAAAGTCGTGCAGGACTCCACCCACGCGCAGGTAGTTGACGGTGAAACGACTGCCCGCCAGAGCCTCGAAGAGTGCGAGGCAACCTTCGCGGTCGCGGAAGGTCCACAAAATGGGAGTGAACGCGCCCAGGTCTACCAGGTAGGTGCCGACAAATACCAGGTGACTGGCGATGCGCTGCATCTCGCCGACCAGCAGGCGCATATATTGCGCGCGCCGGGGCGGCTCCAGCCCCATCACCTGCTCAACGGTTCCCGCGTAGGCGATTTCGCACAGCATAGGCGAGAGGTAATCCGAATTATCGGTATAGCGAATGCCCTGCATGATGGTGCGATTCTCGAGGATTTTTTCCATGCCGCGATGTAGATAACCGATGACGGGGGTACAATCGACGATGGTTTCCCCTTCCAACGTCAACACCAGGCGCAATACCCCGTGCGTGCTGGGATGTTGCGGACCCATATTTAAGAACATTTCCTGCGACTTAAAATCCTCTGCCGACTCTTCACCAATGGGATGAGGGTTCGGTTGCTGGTTTATCGACATAGGTTATCTCCTACCACTCGTTGCCTTCTTCGTCGCGCAACTTCAAGCCCTGCTTGAGGATTTTCTCGCGCAGCTTGAGTATTCCTTCGATGAGCTGCTCCGGGCGGGGAGGGCAGCCGGGAACATAGATATCGACCGGCACAATGGTATCGACGCCCTGCACCGTGTAGTAGCTATCGTAAAATTCGCCGCCGGAGTTGGCGCACTGGCCCATACTGAGGACCCATTTAGGTTCTGGCATCTGCTCCCACAGCAGGCGCAGGCGCGGCCCCATCTTCACGCATACGGTGCCGGCCACGATCATCAGGTCGGCCTGGCGCGGGCTGGAGCGGAACACCTCGGAGCCAAAACGCGCAAGGTCATAGTGGGCCTGCGCTGCCGCCATCATCTCGATAGCGCAACAGGCCAGGCCATAGCCAAGCGGCCAGACAGAGCGCGAGCGCGCCCAGTTCTGCGCCCACTTCAACATATCCACCATGCTGGTGAGTTGCACAGGCGCTTCTTGATTGCCTGGTATATATTCGTGCGGCCCACGCGCTACCGCCAGCGGCACAATCTTGCGTACCGGCGCGGGGCTGCGCTGTCGTTCTGCCTTTCCCGGATTCTCGCTGCTCATAATGAAAAACCCTTCTCGCTTCTGTGGATGTATTCTAATATCATACGTTACACGCAATGCGGGCGAAAAAAGTTACAAACTATTTTTCCTCATCCCCCGGCTGTTGCAAAGGTTTCATTACTTCGGGTGTCTTGCCGACAGGTGGATGAATCCAGGCTTTGACTCGCAGATAAGCCGCCATCAGGCCGCCGAACCAGAGGCCGCCGTAGACGTAACCCGCCATCACGTCGCTGGGCCAGTGCGCGCCGAGATAGACACGCGATGGGCCGATCAAGACGATGAGCGCGGTGCCGATGGTGAGCAGGATGTTACGCAGGCGACCAGAACGCCAGTTGGTCGCCAGCAGGTAATTGAGCAGGCCGAAGAAGTTGACATAGTGCATGACATGCCCGCTGGGGAAGCTGGGTTCATTGATGACACGCACCACCGTCACCAGTTCGCTGGTCGGGCGCGGGCGTTTGATGAGGCGTTTCACAATCCAGTTCAGGATATTGGATGACGAGGCCAGCAGCACGAAAATGGCCTCAAGGCGGAAACGCAAGGCCCAGAAGATGCCCGCAATGCCAAAGGTGAGCGGCACGCCAACTTTGGGGAAACCAGGTTCAGAAATGCCTATCATGAAGCGGCGCAGCCAGGGCTTGCGATAGCTTTGCAAATTGCGTGTAATCGTTTTGTCGCCGGGGAAAAACTGCGTGAAGCGCGCGATCAACGAGATCATAATCGCGCCGGAGAGCAGCCAGAGATAGAACGCCAGGAAGATAGTGCCACGCGATACGGCGCGGCGACCTGATACGGAGGTCTCAGCCGCGACCCGCTGCGCCTCTGTTACAGCTGGCATTATATTTTGCTCGACCGCGCTGCTGATCTGCGGTAATACGACGGCTGGTCCTTGCTTCGTAGTATCTGGTTCTGGTTTTTCGGATGGCTGTGGCGTTTTTCTCATCGTGGCTTCTCCCTTATGTCGATTGTGCCGGTATACTCGTTCTCGTGTTATGCGTGTCTGTACTCGCATCTTCTTGAAGCCCCGGCGCATCTTTTCCCGCAACGCGAATACGCAACGCGGCAGGTAGCACCGTGACTTGTGCCGGTGTATAGCCGCCGGGGTCCCCATCAACGTGAATCTCCATGCGCGCGTCGGCAGTCACATGCAGCGAGCGCACGCGCAGGTATTTGATTTTGGTATGATCCAGTCTTCTTCCCAGGAGAAGAGAAAGAGCATAGCGCAGGTACCCAAACTTGCTAATGTTTCTGTAAATTACCACGTCGAGCAGCCCGTCGTCCATCAAAATGTCTGGTGCCATCTGTAAATGCAGGCCATAGAAAGGAGTATTGCAAATCGTTACCTGCAAGGCATGATATGAATGGTGTTTACCGCCATTGGCAGCAATTCTCATATTGGCGGCTTTGAAGCCGAAAAATGTTTTCAGTCCGCTCACTATACCACGCACGATCGAAAACAGTTCGGGATGCTTGATCTGCTCGCCTGATGGCGCTAGTTCCGCTTCCAGACCCACTCCCGCCACTTCAAGGAAGGTATGATCGTTGATCTTTCCCATGTCTATGGCGCGCGTTTCGCCGTTGGCGATGGCGAAACAGGCAGCAGGAATGGTATCGGGGATGTTCAGACTACGCGCCACGTTATTCATGGTGCCGGTGGGAATGATGCCCAGAATGCTTTGTGTGCCAACCAGGCCGTTGGCGGCGGCATGAATAGTGCCATCGCCTCCGGCTGCGATTACCAGTTCCGCCCCATCCTGTGCGGCGTGTCTTGCCATCTCCCGGCCCCCATCTTCAATGGTGGTATACAGCACCTGCGGTTCGATGCCACAGACGCGCAGACCCTCCAGAATAGCGCGTTCCGTTTCTTCCGGCGACATCCTTTTTTCCGTTATCGTCGAGATGCCGGAAGTCGGGTTAAAAATCAATACTGCTCGCATAGCATCATCTTTCCTGGCGCAAAATGGCATTTGTCGGTTATCCATACGTATCTATACACGCGAAACTCGACAGGAAAGAATACATCCCGATCTTTTCCCCAAAAAACGATTGACCATCGCTGGCAAGATGTGGTAAGCTACACGGGCGTCTTTGCAGTAAATATCATCGCATCTCGAGCAGGCAAAGGCGACACGGGGTAGCCGCAGGCTGTCCCGCGATTGCGCGTGTCCGTGAAAACGGACAAACGAACCGGAACCCCCCTACAAGGCGGGTTGCCGGGTTTTTGTGCTGCTAAATTACAGGAGAGGAAGTGATGCTGCGTTTCTATGTAGAGGTAGCTCGCACCGCCTTCCGGCGGCAACTCATTTACAACTGGGCCAACCTGGCGGGCCTGTTGACCAACATCGTTTTTGGCATAATTTTCAGCTACGTCTTGATCGCTCTCTACCAGGCAAAGCACCTGGCTGGCGGTTATGACCTGAACGACGCCTTACGCTACACCTGGCTGGTGCAGGCGCTGGTAATGACCGTTTTAACCTTTGGCTGGTACGATCTGATGCTGACTATCCGTTCGGGCGAAGTCGTCTCAGACCTCAGCAAACCGTGCGATTTCTACTGGTACTGGTTCAGCCGCGAGATGGGGCGCAGCGTTTATTACCTGCTCTATCGTGGCCTGCCAACCTACCTGGCGGGTATGTTACTCTTTCGTTTTGGCGCGCCGCTCGACTGGCGCTCCTGGCTGCCCTTCGCGCTGAGCCTGCCGGTTGGCGCGATGATCGGCATTGCCTATCGTGTCCTCTTCAACCTCGCCGCTTTCTGGATACTGGAGGCGCGCGCCCTGGGTATATTAGCCACTGTTATCGCGCTTGTCTTCACCGGTAGTTATGTTCCCCTGCCATTTTTCCCTTTCTGGCTGCGCATTACAGCCGACTGGCTTCCTTTTAGCGGCCTGCTGAACGTGCCGGTTCAGATTTTCCTGGGAAAACTGACCGGCGGAGCCATGCTGATTGAATTCCTGCGCCAGCTTTTCTGGCTGGTTGTAATGACCCTCTTAGCGCGTTATGTCACCACCAGCGCAACCCGGCGCGTCGTTGCGCAGGGCGGCTAAGGGAGAGAATCGGATATGAACGCAACTTTGAGCGATCTGCGCCTGTATCGACGGCTGATTGTCATGCAGGTGCGGGCGCAACTCCAGTACAAAATCAATGTTGGAGTTGATGTCTTCACCTATCTCAGCATAACCAGCCTGGAATTTTGCGCTATGCTAATCTACTTTGTGCAGTTTCCCACAATGCTTGGCTGGCATATTGGCGAAGTAGCTATGCTCTCCGCCGTCATCTCGTTCAGCTTTGGCCTGGCCGAGCTATTCGGGGCCGGCATCGATGTCTTTGATGAAACCATTCGACGGGGCGATTTTGACCGTGTATTGCTGCGTCCCATCAGCGCCCTGATCCTGGTTGCCAGCAGCGAATTTCGCCTGCGCCGCCTGGGGCGTATGACGGAAGGCGTACTGGCCTTTATCGTTAGCCTCGCCTTGCTGCATGGCATCGACTGGACGCCCTTAAAAGCGCTGGCGTTACTCATGGGCGTGGTCAGTGGCGCGTTGATTTTCGTATCAGTCCTGCTGATGGGCGCGACGATGTGCTTCTGGACCGTCCAGACGACCGAACTCACCAACTCGCTCTATTACGGAGGGCGCGAGATGTTGAGCTACCCCATCACCATCTACCACCAGGCGATCCAGCGCGTCCTGCTGTTCGTGGTGCCGCTGGCCTTCGGTGCGTACCTACCCACCTGCTACCTCTTGAAC
This sequence comes from Ktedonobacteraceae bacterium, assembly GCA_035716135.1. GTDB lineage: Bacteria > Chloroflexota > Ktedonobacteria > Ktedonobacterales > Ktedonobacteraceae > CF-113. The sequence goes on along the minus strand of DASTKD010000236.1, from coordinate 2,386 downwards.
AGAGCCTTGCCCCTGGGATTGCCCATCTGGGTGGTCTTTCTATCGCCCCTGGCCGCGCTGGCCTTCGCCAGCGTCGCCGCCTGGCTCTGGAGATTTGGTGTTCGACACTATCAAAGTACGGGGAGTTAAATAAAGGAGATATTCTCAATGCAAGCTATGATTGAGGCCGATGGCCTGAGCAAATCGTTTCGTGTAGCCAGAAGGCGACCGGGATTGCTGGGCGGACTGCGCAGCGTGGTTGATCCTCAAATGCGTATTGTGGAGGCGGTGCATGATCTGTCATTACAAATCGAGCATGGTGAGATGATCGGGCTGATCGGGCCGAATGGCGCGGGCAAATCGACCACGATCAAGATGCTCACCGGCATTCTTGTGCCAACGGGCGGCCAGGTGAGCGTTGCGGGACTCAACCCGACGCGCCAGCGCCGGGAACTGGCGCGTCGGGTCGGCGTAGTTTTCGGACAGCGCTCGCAACTCTGGTGGGACCTGCCTCTTATCGACTCGCTGCGCCTGCTGCGCTTCCTCTATCGCGTGCCGGAAAAACGTCATGCCGACAATCTGAAGCGTTTGCGCGTCATGCTCGCCCTTGATGAGTTTATCGATACGCCCGTGCGCCAGCTTTCGCTGGGCCAGCGGATGCGCGGCGACCTGGCGGCAGCCCTTTTGCACGACCCGGAGCTGCTCTACCTGGATGAGCCGACCATCGGGCTGGACGTGGTGGCGAAGGCGCGTATCCGCGAATTTTTACAGGCTATCAACGCGGAGCAAGGGGTAACGGTGCTGCTCACCACGCATGACATGGACGATATCGAGATGCTGTGCCGCCGTATGCTCATCATCGATCACGGGCGCAAGCTCTATGATGGCACCGTCGCCGATATCCGCGCCCGTTTCGGCGGTGAGCGCACCATGGTTGCCGAATTCAGCCCCGCCGCGTTAGCCGCTCTCCCACACGATGACGAAGGCCAACCACTCCTGTCCGACCTGCCCGCCGGAGTGCGCCAGGCACACGCCGAAACGCCTTATGTCCGACTCAGCTTCGAGCGTGACGCTATCCCCGCTCACGAACTGGTAGCCTGGCTGGGCGAGCGTTACCAACTGCGCGATATTACCTTTCAAGAACCTGAAATCGAAGATGTAATCCGTCGCATCTACGAACAGGGCTTATTGCTCTCAGCAACTCAAGTATAGGACATCTGTACAAATCGCGCTTCCATCGTGTAATATATCAAAGGAAACAGCAAAGAAATACAAATGAGGAGTACAAACCAATGCCCGAAACATCTGCGAATGTCGCGCCTTTTTATGACGGTTGGGAAAACTATCAAAACCTGCTCATCACAGCCATTGAGCCTTTAACAGACGAACAACTGGCCTTGCGCGCCGCGCCGCACCTGCGTTCAATTGGCGAGAATATGTTACATATCATCGCCGTGCGCGCGCGCTGGTTCCACAGGTTCATGGGCGAGGGCGGCGATGATATGGCGGCTATTATGGTCTGGGATCGCAAAGAATCGCCCAGCCGTAGCGCCGCCGAACTGGTGAGCGGGTTGAAACAAACAATGCAACTGATTCAGGACTCGCTGGCACGCTGGACACCCGCCGATCTCGAATTTGAATTCAAAGGCACCGATCCCAATTACGGAGACTACGCCATGTCGCGCCAGTGGGTCATCTGGCACGTCATCGAACACGACCTGCATCACGGAGGCGAAGTCTCCTTCATGCTCGGAATGCATGGATTGGCCGCGCCCGATCTATAAACGCAGGCGCGACCATTGCCAAAAATCAAATTGGACGCGCTAAACCTTTAGCGCGTCCAATTGTTGTGTTGAATTACCACCCCTACCAGGGGAACTACTCTCCCAAATACGTGCTACTTGTGTAGGAACGCGATTTATCGCGTCCTGGTCCTGCGTCCTAATTTTGCATCTTAATCTCGTGTCCGATGTACTGCATCCATTTGCTGTATCCTGATCTTGCGTCCAACGGTTGCGTCACAATATCACGCCTACAGTGAGCGATTAGACCAGCACAGCGTCGCGGTCGCCTACCAGCTTTTGAATCTCGCGCAGTCGTTGCTCGGCCAGTTCTACATTTTCGAGCGCCTGGGCCAGGATACGCTCCTCAATAGAAGCATAGGTTTCGGCAATTTCGGGATCGATAGAGCCGCCGATCAGCTCCAGTGCGCGATTTAGTTTGGTATCCAGTGTTGCATTTGTGGCTGCCATGACATTCCCTCATTTGTACTGCAAAAATCTTGACCATGACGACTTCGACGAGACTATCTACGCAAACGGTACAGACGATATCAGGATTGATCGCGCTCTTCCTGCTACTGTACTTCCAACTTAGTATACGTTAGCGAACAGCAATTGGTTACACC
>DASTKD010000235.1:0-2708 GCA_035716135.1 Ktedonobacteraceae bacterium | reverse complement strand
ACTACTTCTGGTGCCTGGTCGAATACCTCCTGGATGCGCTCGGAGCCGGAGGCGGCATTACTTGCCAGCGTGGTTAGCTTGGACAGGTCGCGCATGGGCTGGTAGAGCATTTTGAGATAGGTGAGAAACAGGATCAGGGTGCCGATATCAATGGTGGACGCGCCGAGATTGATAAAGCCGAAAGAGAAGGCGTTACCAGCCGCGACGTAGCCGCCAATGCCAACCACAACCAGCGTTCCGAACACGACCAGGACGGCGACGAGGGGCGTGAATTGAGCTTGTAGCCGACCGGCCCGCATTCCCGCCGAGCGGTGCGAGCCGACATGGACGCCGAAGCGCTTATTTTCGCGTCTCTCCAGTGTATAGGCGCGAATGACTGTCAACGCATTGATGTCTTCGGTTGCCACATCGGCAATTTTGCCTGCCGCCTTCGCTTTGCGCGTAGTGGCTGCCTTAATGCCCTTTGTGTAAATCAGCACGAGCAGCATGAGTACGGGCGCGATGATGAGCGCGAGCGCGGTATAGGGCGGGCTAATCAAGAGCATGACGATTGCCACGCCGATCAATGTCAGGACGCCTGCCAGCAGATCAACGATGCCATCCGTCACCAGCTTCTCAATGTCGGTGATATTGCCCGTGATGCGCTGCACCAGATCGCCTTTTTTCTGTTTATCGTGCCAGTCCAACGAGATGCGTTGCAGGTGGCTAAACAAATCCTCGCGTAAGCGCGCGCTCAACTGTTGCGCGATGAAGGTGGCGAGAAACAACTCAATATACACCAGCAATGCGCTCAGCAGGCCAAATATTGCCAGCATTATCAGGGAAAAGACAATGACACCGATGGTGCTATGCTGGACAATCCTGGGATGCAGGACTGTATTGGGGTCGGAGGGTGACGCCGGACAGGGCGCGGGAGCCGGTTGGCCCGGTGGCTGGTTCGGCGCTAAGGGTCTCAACGATGGGTCCAGCACCGGCGAATCAAAAAAAGACAGGACTGGGTCCAGAAACGGAAATGTGCAGGCCGGGTCAGACCCCGGATTATTGACCTTGCTGGGAATGAATTTCAATGGCATGGCGGCCAGCAGGTCTGAGCCAACTTGCGCGATGGTGACAAGCATCGCCAGCAGGACGAGAAAACGATATCCTTTGAGGTTTCGATACAGAAACTTAAAAAGAAATAACATTAGTTCACCCTCCACGTAACACAGATTATGCTGATACAGCGACTTCTGTTGATATATCGATATAGCGCGCGGCAGGCGTATTGTTCAAACGACGCGCAACCTGGCGCGAAGCAACTTCGATCAGGTGGGCAGCGACGATGGTGGTGGCGTCCGGCACATGTCCAAAACTGGGAAAGTCATTAATATCGACAACGAGCGAGCCACGGGGCGTTTCCACCACGTCCAGACCATAGATGTCCAGCCCAAATACATTTCCAACTTGCAGGGCCAGTGCGCGCATTTCCAGGGTGATAGGTATACGATGTTTATCCACTTCCACATCCGGGTGCAGCGGCGAGCGTTTGGCGATAGCATACACCTGTGTTCCAGCCACATAGAGCTTGATGTCGAAATTGACGTTTTCCGCGTAATGCTGGGCCAGCAAGTAGCTATGTTCCGCGCCGCTGATGTCTAACGAGGCCAGGTCGCGCGGGCTGTTTACTTTGTAGATACCGCGACAGGAACTCCCGTTGGTGGGTTTGACGACCAGCGGGTAATCTTCCTCCGGTACCTGGCTGAGCAAGTTCTGGTGCGCGACAAAGTAGGTGCGTGGCACTGGCAGACCATACGCCTGCGCGCGGGCAATGGCAATAGCTTTATCGCGCACATGGCGGATAGCTTGCGGGCTATTGATGGCCGCGATACCGGCTGCTTCAGCTGCTTCCAGAATGCTCAAACCGGGGCCATCTGACACCGTCTTCAAAACGAAGGCATCATAGCCTGTTCTGGTCAAATCAGACAGACAGGCGATGCTTGTCTGCGGCTCAAGTATATCAACCTCATGCCCCCACTGCATGAGTTGATGCGCAACAACCATTGGCATTGGTTCGTTTCGATATTGAGCTTCAATAATAAAACAAAAGCGCATCTATTCCTCCTCTACCCTATGCCGTTCGGATAGGATTGTCGGGCGCGAAGACTCCACAATAGGTTATACTGAATGTTGTTACAATCCCCTGAGTCCACGATGCCACGTCTCCCCCGAAAATGAGGTTCTCGTCCTCTCGCTTCGCCAACTCCCCTGTTGGACATGAGCGAGTTCATTTGACCATGCGGTCAAGATCACATACTATGAAACAAGAAAAACAATTCTGGCATTGAATTATTCATGTTACATAAGTATTGCTAATGTATTAAGAACGCATTAAGAATAATATAACATATAACGGTAGAGAATGAAAGACTGTCAGTCAGTAATTATACGTAGCGTCACCCCATTTTTTTAGGATGGCTTTTGAAGCTTTACCGACGCATAATTTGCAGGCTAATGAGGAAGAGCAAGCTGTTAGCAAGATGTGACATTTGACCCATGTTTTGTGTGAGCTTATAGCGTAAAATGCTCTTGTCATGAACCCCACGCCTCTGCGGCGGGGGCTTGTCCCTAAACCTTTCGGCTTGAGACAAGAGGCTGCATGACTTCAGCCCTGGAGATATTAAGAGCAGCGTTGTAGTCGGCAGAGGCAACGAATCCGCAGGACTTACACC
>DASTKD010000234.1:0-4285 GCA_035716135.1 Ktedonobacteraceae bacterium | reverse complement strand
ACCTTTTGCCATTTCGCGCAAACGGCGATAACTGGGTGAAGTTTCCAACTGGCGCGCTTTGTTCAGGGAGTGATGGATAGCGCCCACGTTATCAGAAATGGATTTATCGTTATCATTCAGTACAATGATGAGGTTTTTCTTCATGCTGCCCGCGTTATTGATGGCCTCCAGAGCCATGCCGCCGGTCAACGCGCCATCGCCAATGACGGCCACGACTTTGAAATTCTTACCCTGCAAATCGCGCGCAGTCGCCAGGCCCAGCGCGGCTGAAATCGAGGTGCTGGCATGGCTGGCACCGAAAACGTCATAGGCGCTCTCATCGCGCCGCAGGTAGCCGGAAAGCCCGCCAAACTGGCGAATAGTATGAAAACGCTCGCGCCGTCCGGTCAGCAATTTATGGACATAGGCCTGATGTCCAATATCCCAGACCAGCAAATCATCGGGCGTGTTGAAAACATAGTGCAAAGCCATCGTCAATTCAACGACCCCCAGGTTGGGAGCCAGGTGTCCGCCTTTGACCGAAACCTTTTCGATGATCTCACGGCGAATTTCCCCGGCCAATTGTCGCAGTTGCGCCGGTTTTAACTGGCGCAGTTGCACCGGGTCGTCAATGCTGTCGAGAATTCGTGTCAATGTATCCTCCAATTTATCTGTGTAACGGACGGACATTTACAGGGGGCGTCGCTACTGACATACACGTCTCGCTTCATCAGGTAGATGCAAACCTGCTCAGGCTATGACGTGACAATGCCGCATAGTAGGCCTATGCTACGATTCATCTAATATTATAGAGTCGGCCAGACAAGCCTGCAAATACTACGGGCAGGAAATTCATGCACAGGGGGTCTTGACAATACTTAAAGCGGCTTCACAGGCGGCTTTGACCCACTTCAAGGGCATCTTGACAGGTATGCATTTTACTCATATGATGAGCGTGCAGGTATCACTATCTGTACCGTGATACATTTTTGAGTTCTGTAGGGTAATCAAGTTGTAAGAGAGTCGCTTCTTCAGGCGAGAGGCCCTACAAAAAAGGTGGAGAATGACAAAGAAAGACGAGAAAGACGCGGATCGGCCACATTACTATTCGCAATTCTGGCTGGATGTGGCTGCCGGACGCAGGGTAATCGGCGCGCCCAAACCAGAAGAGGGCGAAGACCTGGCCGATGGCGATCTCTCAGAACCCACGCCCCTTACGCGCAGAGGCGGACGCGGCAACGCGAACATCCTGGCGGCAGATGGCTACAGAGAGACACACGCTCCGGCTGCTGTGGCTGATGAAGCCTATGACGACGAAGACGAGTTTGCTGAGACCGAAGACGAGGACGAGGACGTGGCTCCCGATCTGGTCGAGGTAGACGACGAGGAAATCCCTACCATCGTAGACGACACCATAGACGAGACTCCAGAAGTTCTGGTCCCTGACATCGAGCCGGAACCCCTCGAAACCGAGGAAGACGTAGAGCCTGAGGAGGAGGAGGAGTTCTTCGAGGACGAGGAAGACGAAGAGGACGAGGAAGAGTGGCCCGCGCGTGGCCGCAAGAAGCCCAAGCCCGGTCGGCCGGTCAAAGCGCCCAAGCCACCCGTCAAGAAGCCCAAACGCGGTCGCGGCTTCTAAGAGGATGGGAAAACGCTGTAGGCCAACCGCCGGTTGGCCTACAGCGTTTTCCCATCCACTAAAGTAGCTATTACGGGTAGATGCCGCGAATCTGCGTGGCTTCGGCGACGCGCGCGATTGCCAGCATACTGGCGGCCAGGCGCAAATCGCAGGAGAATTGCTCGGCCTTCTGCTCTACGGCAGCGTAGGCGCGGTTCATAATCACTTCGAGTTTCTGAGTGATTTCGTCCACTCCCCAGAAGAAGCTTTGCAGGTCCTGCACCCATTCAAAGTAGCTGACGGTGACGCCGCCAGCGTTTGCCAGGATGTCTGGAATGACCAGCGCGCCTTTCTTGAAGAGGATGGCGTCGGCCTCTGGCGTTGTGGGACCATTAGCGGCTTCGGAGATGATCCGTGCCTGCACGCGATCAGCGTTGGCTCGCGTAATCACGCCTTCGGTAGCGGCGGGGATGAGAATGTCGCATGGCACTTCCAATACGTCCTGGACACCAACGCTTTGCGCGCCGGGGAAGCCAACCACGCTGCCATGCTCCTGTTTGAAACGCAGAACCACTGCGGGATCAAGGCCGGATTCGTTGTAGATGCCGCCGCGCGTATCGCTGACCGCCACAATCTTGCAGCCTTCTTCATGGAAAAGACGCGCGGCTATCGAGCCTGCATTGCCGTACCCCTGCACGCTTACACGCGCACCCTTGAGCGGCATACCGATCTGCCTCGCGGCCTGGCGCGTCACAAACAGCACGCCCGTCGCGGTGGCGTCGTTGCGGCCCTCACTGCCGCCGATGGAGAGCGGCTTGCCCGTCACGACCGCCGGGATAGAGTAACCTTCATGCATGGAATACGTATCCATGATCCAGGCCATCACCTGCGAGTTGGTATTGACATCGGGGGCGGGAATGTCGCTATGCGGGCCAATAATCATCGAAATCTCGGTGGCATAGCGGCGCGTGAGCCGCTCCAGTTCCGCCGGACTCATATTCTTGGGGTCGCAAATGACGCCGCCTTTCGCGCCACCAAAGGGGATGCCAACGACCGCGCATTTCCAGGCCATCCACATCGCCAGAGCCTTCACCTCGTCCAGCGTCACCTCCGGGCTATAACGAATGCCACCTTTGGCTGGACCGCGATTGACGTTATGTTGCACACGGTAGCCTGTAAAGGTCTTAATGCGGCCATTATCCAGGCGTACCGGAAAATTCACTGTCAGTTCGCGCTTAGGTTGGCGCAGAATCTCGCGCATATCTTCGGAGAGGTTGAGCTTTTCGGCGGCAGCATCAAATTGCTGAATCGCCATACGATAGGGATTCAAAGGTTGTACCTCGTCGTGCATGGGAAACGTTCCCACCTTTCTCACTTCGTTGTGTTTGCTGTGGCTTTTTACTGGTTCGTTTCTTCCAGTTTTTTGATGAGTAGCGTGCGAACGCTATCGGCCTTCGCCTGGCCGCGCGTTTGTTTCATAACCTGGCCTATCAATGCCTGCAACGCATTTACCTTGCCGGCGCGATAATCGCTGGCCGCTTTAGAATTGCTGGCAATCACCTCCTCTATGATGCGAACTAGCTGGCCTTCGTCGCTGATGGGCGGCTGAATGCCCTTTTCTTTGACGATGGCTTCGGGCAATTTACCGCTTACAAATGCCTCCTCTACGATGTCCTTCGCTTGCTTGCCTGTGATGCGGTTGGCATCGAGCAAGTCCAGCAAGTTGGCAGAGGCGGCGGGAGTGAGCAAGTTTTCCGAGATGTTGACGGAATGCGCCTTCAAGAGACGCGCCACGTCGTTGAGCGTCAGGTTAGCGGCAGCTTTGGCTCTGCCAGCGCGATTTTGCCCCGGCGATGCCGCTACCACCTGCTCAAAGTAGTCGCCCAGCGCTTTATCTTCCGTGAGCGTGTTGGCGTCTTGTATGGATAGTCCATAATCGCTCATGTAGCGAGTGCGTCGCGCGTCAGGCAATTCGGGCAGGCTGGCGCGTAGTTCTTCCACCCAGACCGGGCTAATCACCAGTGGCGGCAGGTCTGGCTCCGGGAAGTAGCGATAGTCGTGCGCCTGCTCCTTGCTGCGCTGCGATACCGTGATGCCCTTTGTCTCGACCCAGCCGCGTGTCTCTTGCGAAATGGTTTGCCCTGAGCGCAGTAGCTCGATTTGTCGCTGTGCTTCGTAGGTCAGGGCGCGTTCCACCGAACGGAAGCTGTTCATATTTTTGATTTCTGTCTTGACGCCCAGCTTCTGTTGCCCGCGCGGGCGCACCGAGATGTTGGCGTCACAGCGCAGGCTGCCCTCTTCCATGCGACCGGAAGAGACGCCGAGGTAGACCAGGATTTCACGCAGCTTTTGCATGTAGAGCCTCGCCTCGAGCGGGCTGCGCATATCCGGTTCGCTGACGATCTCCATCAGCGGCGTACCGGCGCGGTTGATGTCGATGAGGCTATAGCCGGGGTGGTGCAGCAGACGCGCTGTATCTTCTTCCAGGTGTACGCGCGTGATGCCAACGCGCTTTTGCTGGCCCTCGTGGTCGATAAGGAGGTAGCCGTTGCTGCTCAAGGGAATATCATACTGCGAAATTTGATAGCCCTTCATCAAGTCTGGATAGGGATAGTTCTTGCGGTCAAACTTGGAATAGGCCGGGATGGAGCAGTTGAGCGCCAGCGCGGTCATAATGGTGTAGGCGAC
>DASTKD010000233.1:0-11670 GCA_035716135.1 Ktedonobacteraceae bacterium | reverse complement strand
GGTGTAAGTCCTGCGGATTCGTTGCCTCTGCCGACTACAACGCTGCTCTTAATATCTCCAGGGCTGAAGTCATGCAGCCTCTTGTCTCAAGCCGAAAGGTTTAGGGACAAGCCCCCGCCGCAGAGGCGTGGGGTTCATGACCAAACCAGCTTCTCTTAAAGTATATCAGAAAATCGCCTGACCGTGTGAACGCCGGACGTTTGAATAATTCCCCTTCCTTTCATCTCTATTAGTTGTGTATACTTCTGACAGGAGGGTAATCATGCACGAGTTCAATGGTTCTTTTCCTGTACAGGCAGAGCATACTGTTCAAACGCTGGCGGAGCGCCGCGCGGCTGGCCGGGCGCTGCGCAACAAAGCGCCGCGTTCGAGTCATGCCGCGTGGACTGCGGCAGCCGATCGTCCCGACCCGTTACGTCTGTTGGAGGAGCAGAACCGCACGCGGCTGGAGCATCTGGTGCCGCTGCGTTATGCGCGCATGGCCGTCTCGCCTTTTACCTTCCTGCGCGGCGCGGCGACCATGATGGCGTATGACCTGGCGGCGACGCCTGTGACGGGCATCACGGCACAGATTTGCGGCGATGCGCACCTCAACAATTTCGGCATTTACGCTACGCCGGAACGCAACCAGGTCTTCGATGTCAATGATTTTGACGAGACGCTGCCGGGTCCCTGGGAATGGGATGTGAAGCGGTTGGCGGCCAGCATTGTGCTGGGCGGACGCGCTAACGGCTTCTCCGCCGCTATCAATAAGCAGGCCGTGCTGAGTTGTGTGCAGGCGTACCGCGAGCATATGTGGAAGTACAGCGAGATGCGCCACATCGACGTGTGGTACTCGCGCATCGACTACGAGAACTCAATGCAATTCGTGCATCCGACCTTTCGCTGGTACATCGATAAACAGCGCGACAAGTCGCGCCAGCGCTCAAGCCTGCAAGTGTTTCCCAAACTCACCATGCAAATCGATGGGCAACATCGCTTCAAGGATGAGCCGCCCCTGATCGCGCACCTGCATGACGATGAATTGGCCCACCAGTTGCGCGGGCTGGTGGAATCGTACCGGCCAACCGTGCAGGAGGATCGCCAGGTGCTGATCGGCAAATACTCGTGTGTGGATGTAGCGCAGAAAGTGGTGGGGGTGGGCAGCGTTGGCACGCGCTGTTATGTACTCTTGCTGCTGGGCAATGACAGCAACGACCCACTGCTGTTGCAAATCAAAGAGGCGCAAGCCTCGGTACTCGAAAGACATCTCGGCTCCAGTGTCTACCCCAATCACGCGCAGCGCGTAGTATGCGGGCAACGTCTCATGCAGGCGGCCAGCGACCTCTTTCTTGGCTGGACGCGATTGGGTTCCACCGACTACTATCTACGCCAGTTGCGAGACATGAAGTTGACGGTGGACATCGAAACGCTGATACCAGAGGGTTTCATCGAGTATTGCCGGTTCTGTGGCTGGGCGCTGGCGCGCGCTCATGCGCGTTCAGGCGACTCCGCGCAGATCAGCGGCTATCTGGGCAGAAGCAATGCCTTTGACCGCGCGATTGCGGTCTTCGCGGAGATATACGCCGACCAGACGACGCGCGATCACGCCGCGCTCGTAGCTGCTATGCAGGCAAAGTGACGCTTGCAGTCGATTTGGCGATATAATAAATCTGTCCTGTGTTATCCGGCACTTGCGCCATTGAGGACGGCATGGACGTAATCGGCAACATAGTGCCGCTCGTCAACGCCATCTAAGATCATGCATTCCGCGACGGAAACCATCTGGGGCGCGACCTCGTGCAGCACGCTGATAATGGCGCGTTCGTTGCGGTTGTCCGCGCTGGGATCGATAACAAAAGCGAATAGCTCGTCCGTCAGTCTTTCCTCATTGTTGAGGGCATGGAATATATTGGACACCAGGATAACCTTTCATAGTGATTATGCGTCCGTCATGGTGGACGCGACGAATCGAGTCCCTATCACTACGATACCTGCCATGATGTCTTATGTCAAGCTCAATTCCCCTGGCACCCGCCAATAGATTCCTTTCTCACGCGCCAGTAGTCCAGCGCCTACTAGCTCACGCCTCCAGTAGGCCCAGTCAGAGTGGTGACGTTTGATGATTTCGTTGACCTCGGATTCCTGGTAGCGCACCCCATACTCAAACCGGTTCGCAAACCAGTTGAGAACAACCGCTCGCTTCTTCGTGTTCATGGGAATAACTTTCAAACGTGGCCCATCGAACAGGTCTCGAATGACTCTCCTCTCCCACTCATCGCCCTCGATGTCATCGACCAGGGAAGCCATGCGCTCCGGGCTGAGCAGCAACTTGTTGGTCGCATGTAATGTAGAGGTGTTGAGCCGGTAGAAATGGGTATTCCCCTCAGCCTGCATCTCTACCAGCCCTAATGCCTTCAGTTTCGCCAGGTGGTGTGAGACAGTTGGAGGTTTTAAATTCAGGAGGGTAGCCAGTTCATCGACACTATATTCCTGATCGGCCAGCAGACCCAACATTTTGAGCCGATTCTCGTCTGCCAGCCCTTTGAAGAAGTCAAGTAGTCTCTGAAGTTCTTCCTGTCCCATTCTTATTCCTCTTAATAGCTTTGTCTAATGAGCAATTTTGATATACATCTAAATAGATTGTACCACAGCGGGGAAGAATTAGCAAGGGAGATCCTTCGCTGCGCTCAGGATGACAACCGGGGGTATTGTCATCCTGAGCGCAGCGAAGGATCTCTGCCGGCACTTATGGGGGATTACTAGAAGATAGATGGAGCGCATAAAATTACGGTATACTACACTGAGATAATATTAGTATCATAGAGCATCAGTTTAGCAACGCAAAGGAGCATGGTTGTGCAATTAGAAGGAATCCATCATGTTACCGCCGTTTCGGGGAACGCTTCCCGCAACGTGGCATTTTATACGCAGGTGCTGGGAATGCGCTTAACGAAAAAAACCGTGAACCAGGATGATACCTCGGCTTATCACCTGTTCTATGGCGATGAACTTGGGCGTCCAGGCACCGACCTGACCTTTTTTGAATGGGCGCATATTGGCTCCAACCGTCCGGGCGTTGGCAGCATCTCGACCATCGAGTTGGGTGTGACGGGGAAAGACGCGCTCTCCTGGTGGGTCGAGCGCTTCAACAATTTCAAGGTCTCCCACGATGGCATTCAAACACGCGGCGCTGAAGATCGCCTCGTGCTGCCTTTCCGCGATCCAGAGGGGCAACGTTTTGAACTGGTAGACGACGCAGGAAAGATTGAGAGTACGCCCTGGAAGAGAAGCCCGGTACCCGTCGAAAAGGCGATTAATGGCTTCTACGCCGTTCGCCTCACGCTGCGCCATCTCGAATCCTCGGCCCGTTTTCTCACAGAAGTACTCGGCTTCCGGCCCAGACCCGAAAGCGCCTATCAGATGCCGGGTGGAACTACGGTAAGCGTTTTTGAAGTCGAGCGCGGCGGGCCAGGCACTGAGGTGCATATCGAGATCGATCCTGAACTGCCTTTCCACCGTTTCGTCGGCATAGGTGGCGTCCATCATGTGGCGTTCCGCACTCCAAACGATGAGGAGCATCGCCAGTGGCGGGAGAAGATCGCCAGAGTCAATCCGACCATCACGCCGGTGATCGACCGTTTCTACTTCCGCTCCATCTACTTCCGCGAGCCGGGCGGCGTGCTATTCGAACTGGCTACCGATGGCCCTGGCTTTGACATCGACGAAGATGTCGCCACGCTGGGAGAACGACTCTCGCTCCCGCCTTTCCTGGAGCCAGAACGCGCGGCTATCGAAGCACAATTGACGCCAATTACCCACATTGACCTGTCTGCCAGTGCATAGAAATTTAAGGATGGACGCGGGTAGAAATGAACTAGAGTGGGTGGCGTGTGGCGCTCCTGACTGTGAAACAATCCGAACACCGGAGGATTTGGCAAAGCGCCTGGCCCATGCCGCCCACATGATTCGAGATAGAGCCGTAAAAGCTTTTGCAAAGCAAGAAGCTTCATATACAATGAATGGCCTGTTTGAAGCTTTTAATGCTGCGCTGCTGCCCGATCTCTCTCATGCGCAATTCGCTGATATGTTTGCGCAAACACTTGTCTATGGCTTTTTTGCGGCACGGTACAACCATACAGGCGCAAAGCCTTTCAACCGTGACGATGTTGCCAGAGAGATTCCACCTACCAGCCCGTTTCTGCGCGATTTCTTCGCCACCATCAATACTAATCTTGATGAGGAGCCATTTATTGGATGTGTGGAAGAGCTGGCGCAGGCGCTGGCTACAACCGATATGGAGAGTGTGCTTGCTGATTTCGGTAAACGGACGCACCGGGAAGACCCTCTTACCCATTTCTATGAAACCTTCCTGGAGCAGTACAATCCTGAACTTCGTGAATTGCGGGGCGTCTATTATACGCCGGAACCAGTAGTCTCATACATTGTGCGGTCTGTCGATTATCTCCTGCGAACCCGCTTTGATTGTCCCGATGGACTGGCCGATATTTCTACAGTAGCGCGCTCCTCTCCAGATGAGCAGGGGAACATTCGCCAGCAACATGCTCCGCGCGTGTTACTACTCGATCCGGCATGTGGGACCGGGACATTTCTGTATGCCATCGTCGATTATATTCGTGAAGTTTACCGCAGGGAAGGGAGGGCAGGCATGTGGTCAGGGTATGTCCATACACATTTACTTCCTCGTCTTTCTGGTTTTGAACTCCTGATGGCACCCTATGCTGTAGCGCATTTGAAGCTAGGAATGCAGTTGGCGGCTCTCGATCTGGCGATTGACGAACGATCTGACTGGGTTTATGACTTTAAGACGGATGAGCGCCTGGGTCTCTATTTAACAAATGCGCTGGATCAGACCCCCGGACGCGCCAAACTCCTGCCCGATGGCTTTATTTCTGACGAGGCAAATGAGGCTACCAGAGTCAAACAAGATTACCCGGTGATGGTCGTGCTGGGTAATCCACCCTATTCCGGGCATTCAGCCAATAAAGGGGATTGGATTGGTGGTCTGCTCGAAACATATAAAGAAGGCCACCCTGAATTAAAAAAACCAGCTCAGGCGAAATGGCTGAGCGATGACTATGTGAAGTTTATGCGTTTTGCTCAATGGCGCATTGAGCAAACAGGCTATGGTATTCTGGCTTTTATTACCAACCATAGTTATCTTGATAACCCTACGTTCAAAGGGATGCGCCAGAGCCTGCTGCAAAGCTTTGATGATATCTATGTCCTCGACCTGCATGGCAACAGTAAGAAGAAAGAGCGAGGCCCTGAAGATTCAAAGGATGAGAATGTATTTGATATTCAGCAGGGAGTCGCAATTAGCATTTTTGTAAAATGGCGTAGAGGTACTGCTAGTTCTCAGATGGCTAGTGTATTCCATGCCCATCTGTGGGGACCGCGCGAGACCTATGCGTTACCTGATGACCGGCAAAGCAGGCTCGTCGGAGGGAAATATCACTGGCTGGGGGAGCATGATCTTTCAACGACCTGCTGGACAAGACTTCAACCACAGGATCCTTTTTATCTTTTTACTCCCCAAAATATCCAATTTCTGGCTGAGTATGAACTGGGCTGGAGGGTTCCAGATATTTTTTCACTCAATGGTGATCCCGCTCCCGGCATTGTGACAACACACGATGATTTCGCAATTTCCTGGACCGAAGACGAAGCGATAAAAAAGGGCGAGATGCTTCTGTCAACAAGCACGGAAGACGAAGCACGGCGACTCTTCCGGCTCTGCGCCCAGAACCAGTGGCAATATGTCCGGGCTAAAAAAGAACTGTCGCATGACCGGTGGCGCAAAGAAACGGTGGAGATTCTTTACCGCCCCTTTGATACACGCTGGACTGTATTCAACCGGCAAGTCGCGGTGCATCGACGCGAACGTGTGATGCGCCACATGCTGGCGGGCCATAACACAGGCATAACGATTGGGAAAGCGGGACAAGTCATCGATCAGAAGGAATGGGACATCGTTTTCTGCACCCGCTTTATCACTGAATTTAATCTCTACCGCAGAGGCGGAAATTTTCTCTTCCCTCTCTACCTCTATCCAGATGCCACAAAGGCTACATCATTTGATTTTGACCGGCTATCAAGCTCAGGAGATCGCAAAGCAAATCTGGAACCAGCGTTTATCGCGGATTTCGCCACAAAGCTTGGACTGTCATGGATACCTGATGGTCGTGGTGATCGACAGCAAACGTTTGGTCCTGAGGATATCTTAGCCTATATGTATGCTGTTTTTCACTCTTGCGCCTATCGTTCTCGTTATGCCGAATTCCTCAAAATAGATTTTCCACGCTTACCACTTACTTCAAATAAAGCCTTGTTCAGGGAGTTACTCGCATCAGGCGATCAGCTTATTGACCTGCATTTGCTCGAAAAACCGGGGAAAGCTTTACCGGGGTATCCTGTAAAAGGCAATAATCAGGTGCAAAAGGTCGAATATTTTACCTCAAACGGACCATTGAGGTCGGGTGGTGTTTTCATCAACAAAGAACAGTATTTCGCGGGAATATCCCGCAAAGCATGGGATTTCCGTATCGGGGGCTACCAGATTTGTCAGAAGTGGCTCAAAGACCGCAAGGGTCATGTCCTATCTTTTGATGATATTCAACACTACCGGCACATTGTCGCTGCCCTGGAAGAGACTATCCTGTTGATGCAAAAAATAGACGATGCTATTGAGTCGCACGGAGGATGGCCTCTTATCTAAACGAGGCCAAGCAGCTTGATGGCGTTCTCTTTCAGAATGAGCGGGCGCACCTCAGGCTTAATGGCGATCTGCGCAAAATCTGCCAGCCAGCGATCAGGCGTGATGAGCGGGTAATCGGAGCCAAAGAGCACTTTATGCTTGAGCAGCGTATTGGCGTACTGCACTAATGAAGCCGGGAAGTATTTGGGGGACCAGCCGGAGAGGTCAATATACACCTGCGGCTTATGGAGGCATACCGAAAGCGCTTCATCCTGCCAGGGAAAGGAGGGATGCGCCATAATGATAGGCATGTCTGGAAAATCGACGGCCACATCATCGAGATACATGGGATTCGAGTATTTGAGGCGCACACCGCCGCCGCCGCGCATTCCGGTGCCGATGCCGGAATGCCCCGTGTGAAAGACAGTTGGCAGGCGCTCCTCTGCGATCACTTCGTAGAGGGTATAGGCTGCGCGGTCATTCGGATAGAATTCCTGCATGGAGGGATGAAACTTGAAGCCTTTTATACCGAAATGTTCGATCAGGCGGCGGGCTTCGCGCGCCCCCATTTTGCCTTTCGCGGGATCGATACTGGCGAACGGGATCAGCACATCGGCATTCTCAGCCGCCACCTCGGCTACCTCCTCATTGGGTACGCGCGTCAGTCCGGTCGTCGATTCCATGTCTACCGGAAAAATGACACACGCCATTTTCCGCTCGCGGTAGTAGGCCGCCACCTCGGTGATAGTGGGGCGGGGTTCGTCGTTTCCAAAATATTCCGCCGATGCCTCCTGCATGGCCTGCCATAGCGGATCATCAGAGACGCGGCTCGATACCTCCGCGTGGGTATGCATATCAATCGCTACCAAATTCTTTACGTCCATCCTGGTATAACTCCTTCTATGTATCAGATCGCTCTCTTCCTGATTCCTCAGCGCCTGCGGCGCTTCGCAAACGTTTTGTGTTGAGTGACATGCGATTGAGCAGCCTGCGGCTGCTCAATCGCATGTCACTCAACACAGGAAGGATTCACTTACCTATCTTCTGGCGTTCCTGCTCTTTGAGGATGCGGCGCAAGATTTTGCCGGAGGGATTGCGAGGGATGGCATCGATATATTCTACCTCGCGCACGTTCTTGTAAGCCGCCAGCTTGCCATTGGCCCACGCCACCAGTTCGTCTGGATTCAGGTCTGCATAGTCTGATCGCAGGACCACAAAGGCTTTGGGTATCTCGCCCGCCTCTTCACTGGGTTTGGCGATAACTGCCACATCAGCTACGGCGGGATGCTCCAGCAGCAAGGCTTCCAGTTGGGCGGGAGCGACGCTGAAGCCCTTGTATTTAATCAATTCCTTCTTGCGGTCGGTGACGGTCACATAGCCCTCTTCGTCGCGCCAGCCGATGTCTCCAGTATAAAGCCAGCCATCGCGCAGCGCCTCTGCCGTCGCTTCGGGGGCTTTCCAGTAGCCCTGCATGACCTGCGGCCCTGAGACAATCAATTCGCCCTCTTCTCCCACCCCCAGTTCTCGCTGCCCGGTCTCAATATCGACAATTTTCTGCCGTGTATCGTGAATGGGCAGCCCAATCGTCTCAACTTTGATGAGCCGCCGGTCATAGACCGGGTTGGAGTGCGTGCCGGGGGCGGCCTCGGTCAGACCATAGGAGGTCATGACGGTGATACCCGTTTTCTCCTGAAAGCGGTACGCCAGGGCGGGAGGCACGGGAGCCGCGCCGCACTGCGTAAAACGCACGCTGCTCAGATCGTACTGGTCCACCTGCGGCCAATCGTGCAGCACGGCTAAAACCTGCGGAACGGTGTATAGCAGGGTGATGCGCTGTTCCTGTATCAATTGCAAACAGCGACCTGCGTCAAAGCGTTCCATCAGCACCAGGCGCGCGCCCGACATGGCCGCGCATCCCATCAGCATAATGCCGTAGATATGGTAGAGCGGAACGAAGACCAGCATACGATCATCAAAGGTGATACGAGCGGTAGCAATCGACTGGCAGGCATTATACACCAGGTTCTTATGGCTAAGCATGACACCTTTGGGCAGGCCAGTGGTGCCACTGCTATAGGGGAGCGCTAACAGGTCTTCCAGGTCAGGTTCGATGCCGGCAAGCGGCATGGTCGGATGAGTACGCAACAGGTTGCTGAAAGAATGCAGGTGAGCCGGTGGCATAATTTGGCTGGAGGTAGCAGAGCCAACCGTGATGATATGCGCTAAATTGGGAGTTTGAGGTAGCACCGCTTCCACTAAGGGGAGCAACTCTTGCTGAGCTACTATGGCTACGGCGTCGCTATTGTCAAGCTGGTAGGCGATTTCGCGTTCTTTATATGAGGGGTTCATGGGACTGGCAATCGCGCCAATACGCGCGATAGCGAACCAGCTAATGACATATTCAGCGCGGTTCGTCATGAGCAGGCACACGGTTTGTCTCCGCCTGATGCCCAGTTCCAGTAAGCCGCGAGCAAAGGCGTTCACCAGCGCCTCCAATTCCCGGTAGGTCAGATCGACATCATTAAAGATTATAGCAACGTGTTCCGGGTAGCGCGCGGCGGTTTGCGTCAGCATCGCGGCATAGGGGTAAGCAGGATACTGAAGCGATGGGCGGAAAAGCTCCGTTTGCAGGTGGGGCGAAGTGCCTGCCTGTGACGTAAATACATCTGTCATCTGTTCTCTCCCGGACGATGTCCTCCAAAATAATTTCTTTGATGTCTTCAACTGTACACGACAGGCGGCGGAAGTTCAATGGGCCAGCACCGTAGCGGTGCCTGAGAATCTATATCCTTCAAAGTAAAAAGAAGTATCTGGAGGCCGGACAGTTCACTTGATGATTTCTTGACAAACAGGCTTTCAGAACCGTAGAGTAAAATGAGATAACGTAAAACAGAGGAAGTTCTGATATGAAAGGTGGAATAGCTTGAGTTGGCATATCCCCAATACGCTTATGCTGGCTGCTGATCGATTCACACAGGTTCTCTATAAGGTGAGCGGCGGCTGGCTGGGAGAGCGGCAGTTGAGTTATTCGATGCTTTTGCTGCATACTATTGGACGCAAGACGGGACAGAAACGCACCCATACGCTGCTCTATTTCCGCGACGGGGAGAACCTGGTTATTTGCGCCTCCAACAATGGCTCCTCCCGGCTGCCCGCCTGGTATCTGAACTTGCAGGCGCAGCCGCGTGTGTATATCCAACACGGGCGCATCCGGCGCGAGGTCATGGCGGAGACGGTCGGCCCGCAGGAATGGGAACGGCTCTGGCCGAAGTTGCTCGCGGTACGTCCCCAGTATGCTGACTATCAAAAATATACCTCGCGTAAGTTTCCTATCGTGATTCTCAAACCGCTTACCACAGCAGAAAACGTATCACCAGATCAGGGAGGAAATACACATATGACCAGCTATGTTTTCGATCCACAGGTCATTCACGAGATCAGCCGCAAACATCTCGATCAGCCCCTGGAGCAGATGTTTGCCAGCGTCACGGCGGAACTGGCGGAACGCTACCCTGGCGCGATTGACGATTCGAAGCCCTGGATTTTCAATAACGCGGGCGGCGTGATGTTGCAGATGAAGCTGCTGCACGCCTCGACGAAAGAGTATATCATGATCTGGGGTACCCCCATCGGCAGCGAGGGGCATACCGGTCGTCACCTTGCCGAATTTTACGATACGGTACTCGATGGAGAAGCCTGGTATTATACAGAGGGGCAGTTTACCCGCGACGAGTACAAACCGGGCGATCACATCTTTTTAGGCAAGGGGCAGAGCGCGGGTATGCATTACCCAGATCATGTGTGGATGGTCGAGTACGCGCGCGGCGTGCTGCCCTCGCTGCTGCCGTTCGGCCTGGCCGACGCCCTGCTAAGCACGCTTGACTACAAGACGGCGCTGCAAACAGTCCAGATTTACTTCTCGCTGCTGGCGCGCAGCCTCTCAAAAAGTCAAAAGGTGTTGCTCGGCGTGTCGGGAGCCGCGACGCTACTGTTGCTCGCCCTGACCGGAAAACGAGACCGCCGCAAGCATTAGCGATAATATGGCGACAGGCGCAGTATCCACCAGCGCGCGAGCGGTCGCGCCAGCCTTGTGAGGACGCGCTTGTAGCCAACGATGCGCGTCAGTTGCTGCATAATATCGTCGAAGGTGTAACGCTGGTAGTGCAGCAGGCGCTGGCTTTCTGTGGTATCCAGCCAGTCGGTGCTGTATGGCTCAATGCCGAAGGCGCGTTCCGGCAACATGCCGACGCCCATCATCTCCAACATGCGCCCAAGATAATCGCGGTAGAGAATCTGGCAGCCGGGACCGCCGCCGATGAGCAGCGTTTTGCCCCATACCTCTTGCGAACAGATGCCATTGGCGATTGCCAGCCCTGCGTCATAGGGATGGATGACCTCGAAGCGCGTGGCGAGCGGTATCTTGAACATGATGGGATGCGGGCTGCGCAGGCCCAGAGGTGGCACATCGGCAAAACGAAAAATCGCCCATTGCAAACCCGATGTTCTGACCATCTCTTCACAGGCGATCTTATGCGCTGTGTAGTGATCGGTCGCCTGCACCGGATCGGTGACTTTGCGCGGCGGCGGCTGATCTTGCGTGTGACCAAAAACATCGAGACTGGAAGAGAATAAAATGCGGGGTGGTCTGGACTGGCGGCTGGCAGCTTCGAGCAAATAGCGCGTGCCATCGACATTGATCGAACGGGCAAGTTCGGGATGATCTTCGCTGTCCGGCGGGATCATATAGGCCAGGTGGATGATGACATCCACGTCCTGTACAGCTCTCGTCAGGTCTGATGGTTGCCGCATATCGCCCTGCACGACTTCAATCCTCCCTCCAGAGCGGCTGGCGATACGCTCAAGAACTCTGGGCCGTCTCACAAAGCAGCGCACCCGGTGTCCCTGCCGCAATAACTCCGGCAGGGTATTCTTCCCCAGATTACCGGTAGCGCCGGTCAATAAGATATTCATGA
>DASTKD010000232.1:0-4047 GCA_035716135.1 Ktedonobacteraceae bacterium | reverse complement strand
GCAATGGGGGATGGGGCAAGGGGTCGCCTGGTGATGTAGGGATGCCCCTCGTGGGCATCCGGGGTGAGGTTGCTCTTAATAAGTTTCTACCCCCGCAATCGCAGCGCCAGTACGCCGCCCATTACCATACACACAAAGCAGAACCCCACCGCCCACAGCGGCCCGGCACCGTTGAGCAGGAAGCCGAAAAACCAGCTACAGAAGACGGTGCTGATACCGGCGGAGAAAAGCAGGATGCCCGCGACTGCGCCGGGGGAGCGTCCGGCGCGCTCGCTGCCGATGGCGATACAGGTGGCGAAGATGGGCGAGAGGCCGATGCTGGTTAGCGCGATAGCCAGCGTTGCGATGAGCGCATTCGGGCTGAACGCCATACCAACCAGGCCAATGAGCGTGACGCATACGCCGAGCATTACCATGCGCCATGCCCCGATACGCATAATGAGGATGCTGGCTCCCAGGCGACTGCTCGCGGCCAGCATCCACGAAACGCTGCTGAGTGCGGCTGCTATGGCGGGCGTTTGCCCGTAGACGACGTGCAGGTAGGCTGGCGTCCAGGCGCGCGTACTCGAACTGATGCCGGAGGTAAGCATCATTACAACGATAATGGGAGCCAGGATGGCTAACAGCGAGCGGGATTGGCGAGGTTCTTCCACCACTTCTGCCAGTGAAGCCGTTTGCGCTTCGAGCAAGTAGCCGCGTGGCACTCCGACCAGAGAGAGCATGGCAACCAGCGTGAAACAGATAGTGAAGATCAGGGGCGGGCGCGGGTCATTGTGAAAGAGTGTGAGCAAGCCTGCGTCGATGAGCGCGATACACACGCCGCCCAGGGGATAGAGCAGGTTGAACAGGTTGAGCGCGCTACCACGTTTCTGTGCATACACGCTGCTAATCAAGCCGTTGGTGGTGGCGTCGATGATACCGCCGCCGCTTCCCGCCAGTCCAGCGATAACCAGCAACGCGGCTACAGGCACGTATGGCGCGACCGGCTTCCAGGATACCGCGCTCACTCCCAGCAGGATGAGCAACATACCAGACAGGATGATGAGGGCGGCCACAAACAGCACGCGCCTGGGGCCGTAGCGATCCAGCATCGCGCCGCCCACCAGCGCGCCCGGCAAATAGCCGGTAGACCAGATGACATAAAATAAACCGACAATAGAAAGCGGCGAATGCAGTTGAATGGAGAGCGGCGTCAGATTCGGCCCCCAGCCGCTATCGACGAACACAAATATCGAGAAGATCAGGCAGGCCGCAAGGGTGAGACGGAAGACAAGCCCTTTCTGTGAAGTGGATGATTCGATTTTCAACATGGCAAAACGAACAAAGGAATCTCCATTTCTGCGGGTGTCAGGCCGCCGTGATGGCCCGCGAAGTTCATGGCGAATTTGCCGTATTCGTGCCACCACACGGTCTGGTATGGTTCGGGCAAGATCAGCACGTTACCCGCGCGCGCCATAAATTCGCGTGATGGCGCAGTCGTGCCGAAATAGCCCTGATCTATGAATTCCTGCACGCGGTATACCCTGGCTATGCCGTCGAGACGGTGTTGCAGCAGCGCGACAGCCTCGTCAAGGCGTTCTGGTTTGACATAGAGGAACATATCGCGCGCCGAACCCGCCGGTACGAGCAACTGACCGCGCCGGTTGGTTCGTAAATAGGAGTCGATGCCGGGGATGTGCCGGTTGAGATAGCAGGTCCGGCCGGGGTTTACCGCGATCTGTCCGTGATCGGCGGTCATCATGAACAACGCGCGCCCCTTCTGGCCGCGTAAAAGCGTGGCGAGATGCTTATCGAATGTCGTTAAGAAGCTCTCTACCGCCTGCTCGAGTTCTCTGGAATCCGGCCCATATGTATGACTCGCACTGTCTATCGAATTGTAGTAGAAAAAACAATAGGAGGGACGTGATGAATCGCGCCCGGCTATGCCCGGATCAAGCGCGCGCGCGAGCAGTGTAAAGCCCTCATCCAGATTCGTGTAGGGGAAGATGGTCGCGCCTTTGTAGTAGACATCGGAGGGTGTGGAGGGCGTGAAAGCCGCGCTCTGAAAGACAGAAGACGCGATGCCCTGTGCCTGTAGTTGCTGGTAGAACGTTGGTGACGGGAAAAAGGCTTCCGGCGGCACACCGGCGCGTTTCAGTGTATCGCGTGCTTTATCTCCGGCGAATGAGAACAGCAGCGGGGTGATTATTTCGTCAACCAGCGGCTCGTAATAGTTCCATTCGTAGACGCCGCTTTGTCCGACGTTGAGGCCGGTGTGGATGCAGGTGACGTGCGCGGCAGTGGTCGATGGGAATTGCGAGGTCAGTTTGGAGACGATGCCATGCTGAACAAACGCCTTGAGCGGGGCGTATTTGTCGCCAAAACGTTCAAAGAAACGCCAGCCAAAGGCGTCGATGAAGAACAGTACGACTTTGTCAAAAGGCGCTGACAGACCGGCGAACACATCGGCGGGCAAGGCGCTGTGGCCTTCTCCGGTCAACAGGTGGGTGATGGTGGCGGGGATGTTGGCGAAGCAATAGGAGTCATACAGGGGTCGCGCAAGATTGGCGGATGTTCTTGCGCCATTGACCGTGTTGATGGAAGCCACATTGAGCATGGTTATTCCTTATCCCGCGACAGCCAGCCACGCCCTTAACAATTCCGCGACACTCCACGCCTGCGCGAAGCAACCGCCGGGCGCGAATGGCGCTTCGGGTTCGGCTACCTCGCAGATCGAGCCAACGCAATCATCCCACAGGTGCTTCACCAGTGGTTGCAGGAGTGGCAACAGGCTCAAGCAATCATTATACAGGCGCAAATGCACATCGACATAGGGGCCGATCAGCCAGGGCCACACCGCGCCCTGGTGATACGCGCCATCCCGTTCTTCGCGTTTGCCATTGAAATGTGTATGATAGGCGGGGTCTTGCGGACTAAGCGAGCGCAGACCCATCGGTGTGAGCAGGGAATCGGTCACTTTCTGGAGCATCGCGCGCGTCTGTTCTTCGCTGAGCAGGTGTGTTGTCAGCGCGGCGGCTAGCAACTGGTTGGGGCGCAGCGCGGTATCGTTCTGACCCGCCACGCCGTCCACATCCACCACGTCATAAAGGTAGCCGCCCTCTTCGTACCAGAAACGCCGCGCGAAGTTTTCGCGTACCTGGGTAAGCGGTTGCGCGTATTCCAGCGCGTCATATGAGAGGCGCATGGCCCAGCTTTCCATACAGCGCAAGGCGCAATACCACAGCGCGTTCACCTCGACCGGCTTGCCCCGGCGCGGCGTCACCACCCAGTCGTCCACTTTGGCATCCATCCACGTCAATTGCACGCCCGGCGCGCCCGCGTGAAGCAGGCCGTCGGCGGGATCAACACCGATGCCATAGAGCGTGCCGCGCTTATGCCACTCGATAATCTCCTTGAGCGCCGGGTAAAGTTCTTTGACCAGCGACCAGTCGTGGGTGATGCTGGTATAGTTGCTCAGCGCGTGAAACATCCACAATGTCGCATCGGCGGTGTTGTATTCGGGCGTTTCGCCCTTATCCGGGAAACGATTGGGGATCAGCCCTTCGTGCGTATACGTAGCGAAAGCTTTGAGCAGCCCGCGTGCCTCGCTGTACCTGCCGGTGCAGAGCAGCAGGCCGGGCAGCGAGATCATGCTATCGCGCCCCCAGTCGGTGAACCAGGGGTAGCCGGCGATGACCGTTTTGCGATCGGGAGTCAATTTGAGGCTGTTGCCCGTCGCGCCGGGTTCGGGGCGCACGACGATAAACTGATCGGCGGCGACCACTAAACGCGCGAAAACGGGGTCTTTGCGCGGCAGGTTGGTGGTGTTGCGGTCTGCTATGTCCAGCAGTTGTTTGATGCGGCGCTGGTGGCGCTGGTAGGCTTGCAGGACGGCTTCCTCGTGCCGCGCCGCGCCAAATTGTTTTGGCAATTCCTGTTCCGCGCTCAATACCAGCGTAACGGGTTTGCCAGCCGCCAGCGCGATATGAAAGATGCCGGGCTGGTAAACATCTTCCACGTCCGGCAGACCCCGTTCCCTGTCGCGGCGATGCAGCACATGACAATACC
>DASTKD010000231.1:0-4276 GCA_035716135.1 Ktedonobacteraceae bacterium | reverse complement strand
CAGTATAAAAGGAATGCCTGTTGGAACGCCCCGGTCAAGTATTGTACCGGGTGACACGCCGGGCTGCTCCTGGAGCACAGGTATGCCCGGCAGCAAGAATGGCTCGTCGCGGACTTCGACACCGGCAATGCCACTACTGCCAGGGGCAACCGGCAGGCGAAATGCGCCGACTGCTTCCTGTACAGTAGCAAGAGAGCGCAAGCGGATAATACGCCGGTCCCACCGAACCCGTGGTGAGATACCGCAGTGTTCGAATTCGAGCCATTGCAGGTTGAAGCGGGTCCAGCGTAACGCATCCTGCTCTGGTTCTTCTCGCGTCCAGCGGCTGGGATAGGCATTTCCGGCGTTTGCCATGATTTCTGATCCCAGTGCCTCAATAACATCATCTGGTGCGAAAGGGGTACCCGCCACTTGCAAGCGTGTCAGAAACAGGCTGCGGTGTTCTCTCCGGAGGAGTTCGTACACCTTCTGCCCCAGTTCGGCACGCGGACGCAGGTACGAATCAGCAATATCGCTTTTTAACTTAGTGCGCATCACCTCAAGCAGCCGGTTGTCGATTGTGATCTCCCCACTGGCCATGCGCTGGTACCAGTTGGCCATATCGTGGAGAATGGTAATCTCCTGGTCGGTCAACCGTTGCGGGCGGATTGTGATTGTCACCATGCATACGCGGCTCTGGTGGGCCATTGTCTCGAAAAGCCGCGCCATCGCCGAGTAGTCGAGGGCGGGTACGAAGGGATGCGGAATGTAATCGCGGGCGTGTAAAGCGCCACCGACATCGCGTATTGTTGGCCAGTCTTCGTACTTGCGCAGTTCGACCATTGTACAGGGTGCGATGAGTTGTTCGAAAGGGAGAGGCTCAAACCACTGTTTGAAACTCCGTGTCTCCCTGCTTTGTTCGTTCTCGAAATGTTGTACCGGTACAAGCGGATACGAGAAAGGTGCCTCGTGCGGGAAGATGGCGCTGAATTTCTCCCACAGTCCCAGGGCAAGTTCTCTTGAGATCTCCGGGTCGCGATCAAAGGTTTTTCCCAGGAAGGCAATGCCGACTCTGGCATGACCACCTGACTGGGGCCAGGAAACCAGCCGTAGCTCAAAGGTGGTCTGATGTTTTTGCGATTGCGCCAGGTCGTAAAGAAAACGTATCTGTCTTTCCATGATCTGAGTCAGCCGATTAGCGGACTCGCTGGCGAAATCGCTCTCTGCCTTGCCAGTGTAGGCCGGAATAAAGGGTACCTCAGCGGCCCAGATGGTATGGTATCCATAGACGCTATCAGTAACCAACCCTTCGGGCGGCCACATCTGAGGTTGATCCACTCTTGCTATCATCCGCTCCGACATATGGAGATAGGGTTGAGGCAATTGCATAGCTGGCCTGTCCTTCGCTCAAGGCATGTCGTTGATAATCTCTTGTACCACATTGACCAGCATACGCCCAGGGTGCCACTGATGAATCGTATTTGGTTCAACCCAGCCCAGCCCTCCGCCGGTTGATCGCCGTACCTGTACTCTGGGCGGGGATGCGGGATAACCCATAGGGCAGTGAAAAATGATCACAATCGTATCAGTTGGGCGGCGCACTGAAACCTGAAGAATCCATTCTTTGCTGCCCTCGACCGGTCGCCCGCTGGCATCATAGGTCGGCTCAGCTTTCCCTCTTCCGGCGGTCTGGAACCCGGCCCGTTGAATCGCGTCCAGTTCGAGGTTCTGGCGGGCATCGTCGACTGGCTGTTCACCTGTATCCATGAGAGGCAGTGCGCCAGAAGAGGCTGGCCCCGAATAGAATGTCTCACTGCGATAGAGTTGACCTGTGACCTCTTGAGCAGTGGCCTGATTCTGAGGTGTGGGAGTGGGTCGTGGTGGGTTCAGGTACCCAAGCGCGGGGGACTGGCCACTGCTCAATTGTCCAGCCTCGTCTTGTATAGGCCGCACATTGATACCGGGATTCAGTCCTGCAGTCACCATCAACTCGCGCAGGTTGGCATCGCGGTCGATCAATGCTTTGCCGACAGGGCTGTTTTGCAGTGCCAGGATCGAAGGCGCGATATTGAGTATCTCTCCCTGTTCGCGGAATGAGTCGGCATGAACTCGATCTCGTTTGGAGTTCTCCTGGGCCTCTATCAGCTCTCGCTTGAGGCGTTCCACCATCTGGAAGCTGGAGAGGACATTACGGTCAGCAGCGGTATTTGGGTGAATATCCGTCACGAAAACGTCTTCAACGGCCATGCCGATGCGACGTTCGGCGTCATCTCGCCCACCGATCAGACGGTTTCTCACACCGTCACGCAGTTGCGTAGCCCACTGCCCGTACTGGTCGTAGCCCAACTGGCCGATCATCTCAGCCACCATATTGCGAATAGAGGCCAGGAAGATAGACAGGGGATCACGGTAATTGAGGAACTTTTCGATCTGAGAGATCATGCAGGAGATCTCTAATGTGGCGGTGACTTCACAGGCGAGGCTGACCGTATCGCCACTGGTCGCATCCTTTGGTACGGCTGGGCCTTTGACCCGGCCTGATATGCCGATGCCAAGCAGTTCGGTGCGTGTGTTGATGCGCTGCGCTTTCCACTGTCGAAGAAAGCCTTTGCGCCATGTATGCCGACCTGCGTCAAGCTGTTTGGCAAGCGCCCCATCACAATAAATGAGCCATTTTTCTCCGGCGGGAATCTGTACCTGGATCTGGCCGATCATATTTGCTTCCAGGTCGTGTTCTCCCAGGACAAAAAGCCTTTGCTCTCGACTCAGCGGTGCGATCTCTTCAGTTGGACCTGACATAGCTATCTATCCTTTCCATCTCTAACTTGAGCAAACTCAGATCAGACACGATGCAATGTGCCTGGAAGCGCTTTATCGCCGATGGTTAACTGTACCTGGATCAATCCGCTTTGATCCTGGAGCATACGCACACTGGCACGTGTTCCTGGCTGTGTTCCGGGAGGAAGCGCCAGTGTAATATCGCCGAGGTAGTCGCTGCTATCTAGATCTTCCCCTTCCCCTTTATAGACCGCGATAGGTGGAAAATCTGCCGTAGTACCCATGATGCGTACCTGAAATGGAGGACTCCATGTATCGAGTGCTTCGCCTTGATGGAGCATAATAAGTTTGACAAGCCGATCACCGCGTGGGGCGAGCGCGGCGATGCCTACAGCATAACTCGCGCTGTCTATCACTAACCCGCCCGGCATGACCTGTAGCCCCGGATATTGGTGTAGCTGCGCTCGATTCCAGGCCTGATAGGCGGCACCCAGCGCGACGCTGAGGTCAAGATCAATCGTTCGCTCAGGAGGGCGAGCAAAGAGGTCCGCCAGCATTCTCTGAACCGCCGGAATGCGCGACGAGCCACCGCATAAAAGGACACGATCAATCTGGTCAGGCGTTTTGTGAGCGCGATCAAGTGCCTGCTCCACTGCTACCTGGAGATCAAACAGGTAGAAATCAATTTCATCCTCAAATTGCTTGCGTGTGACCCTCAGCCTGGCAGCGGGCTGAGACGCGGGCGCGAGGGAGACGATAACTTCTTCTTGTTCGCTCAGGCTGCACTTGG
Source organism: Ktedonobacteraceae bacterium (assembly GCA_035716135.1). Lineage (GTDB taxonomy): Bacteria > Chloroflexota > Ktedonobacteria > Ktedonobacterales > Ktedonobacteraceae > CF-113. Next base: position 729 of record DASTKD010000231.1, on the reverse strand, counting down.
CGCGCTCCGCCTCTACAATCAGGGTATCCGTCGCGGAGAGATCATCGGGGTAAGGCGTCCCTGTTTGCTGCTGGTAGCTGCGGCGCAGGAACGCGGCAAGGGCGTTGGTAAAGTTAATCCCGCCCATTTCCTCGATGCCCTGTGTGGCCAGGACACGTGACTCGCGTTCTTCAATTTGCAAGACGGTGGCGTCGAATGTTCCCCCACCAAGATCGAACACGAGGGCTGTTCCCGGTTTAACGGACTGGTGGTGTGTATAGGTCAGGGCAGCTGCGCTTGGTTCGTTCATGATTTGCTGCACCTGTAATCCGGCCATCTCGGCTGCCTTTCTGGTTGCGTTTCGCTCGCGGTCGCCAAAGTGCGCCGGGACGGTAATCACGGTGTCGCGCACAGAGAAGCCGAGGCGGGCAGAGGCATCGCGGGCGAGTTTGGCAAGGATAGCTGCCGAAACTTCGACGGGTGTGGTGAGATGTCCATTTGAAGACAATCCCCCACTGGGTGGCTCGCTGATCATTCGTTTCACGGCGCGGATAAGCGCAGCATCCAATTGCTCGCGCCTGCTGCCTCTGGCCTGGTATACCATATCAAGTGCTGGTTGCCCAACCAGGAAGGCATTGTCATGCCAGAGTGCCACAGATGGGGTGGTCAGCATTCCCTCCGCGTTGGGGATAGCGCGAGCCTGACCATTTTCGTCAACCACCGCAACCGCTGAAAAAGTTGTACCGAGGT
>DASTKD010000230.1:0-31989 GCA_035716135.1 Ktedonobacteraceae bacterium | reverse complement strand
TCCAGCATTAAACCAGACAGACTATGAAATACATAGTCATGCATATTCAAGCGTTCATTTTTAAGGCTTGCCCCCAGGGAGAGAGCAACATTATATGCACGTTCAAACTTTAGCATATCCCCTTTTTCCGCATAGGCACGTGATAACATGGAATGTACCAACGCGGCTAATTCTTTACTTGTATGAAAGGTATAATCTCTGGATTGCTCTAAATGATCTAAGCCTTGATCCAGTTCTTTTGCTCGTAACAACTCAATACCAATACCCATATTTGAGAGAGCTAAAGATACAGGATTATTATCCTTTTTTGCAATATTCAGCATTTCCCGGAAAAGTGCCAATGTCTGGGGGTAGTTTTTATTGTCATATGCTCGTACTGCTTGCAAACGTTTTATTTGTGCGTAAAGCCCATACATATCTTGACGAATTAAAACTCCTTCTGGATATAAAGTAAATATTTTCTGGAAATGTTCTTCTAATAGCCGTATATGCTTATCTATATCTATCCCGCTTGTTACTTTTGTTACCCATATTTGCTTGATGAATGAGTTTATCAAATCATAATCATGTGTTATATTCGTGAATGTTATCTCAAGATTATTTTCATTAAAGGGATTATATTCACTTAAACCGAATTTCCACAGAGGTATATTTAAGGCTGCCGCCAGCTTGCGAAGTGTTTCCATATCTGTTATTCGTTTTCTCCCTGCCTCCACATCTATAACATAACGAATATTGACGCCTGTTTCTTTAGAAGGCCACCTGGACGCTAATTGTTCTAATGTCATTTTACTGGCTATTCGGTACTCTTTTATCGTTTGCCCATAATGGTAACTCATGCACTACTCCATTCCTTTATTCTCTGTGTACCTGTTGGTTCATAGAATCACGCTATCAAATGGCTTTGATTATGACCCTGTACGAGCATTCCATAATATCTACCAGTCGGTTAATCTTTGTATTGAAGAATACCATAAAGAGGTAGCAATTGTAACATGTTTGTTCCTGAAATACAAAACGAGGAGGGCGAAACGAAGACATGAGGATGATAGAGCGCAAGGATTTACGTACAGGGTTTGTGATTTCTTACGCCGTTGCCGATAGCGGTCAGGTATGGCATGGTGAAATAATCCACATGGGGCTGGGTCTGGCCTCTCGTAACGCGGTATGGGTTCGCTGCCTGGATGGATATAACAGGGGCAATGTTGAATGTATTATGCTTGAATATGTGACGGGGGTAACATCGTATGCCAGTAGATAAGTACTTCTTAACGACGGTCAGGGTAGGAGACATTGTTGTCTATAAAATGCGGCCTGAAGATTTGCCGGTCAACCCTGATAAAGAATGGCGCGGTAAAATCTTACGCATTACTCTTGATGAGCCGCGCCTGCTCGATTTTTTATTCGTTGAAAGCCTGGAAGAAGGCGAAAGCGGGCTAACCGAGATCGTCTATCCGCAGCAGATCATCAGGAAAGAAAAATCATCGTCATCATAGCCCTCGCCTTTCTCAGAATAAGTACCAACCTCTTGACGAAAATCTGTTCGTCACGTACACTGCCTGCAACAGCAGTTTGAACCGTGTTGCAGGAGTAGATCATTGATAGCCGCGCCCGTCAATTCCCGGCAGGAAAGCTCGCCTGGCGAATGTTTTCTTTGTGCTATGGATAGCCAGCCATGCGCGGTAAAGAAGCTGGAAGGCACGATTATTTCGGTGCGCGAGTTTAACACGCGGGGCGAAATATTGCCGTACATTACGCTCGAGGTGGGTGGCGAACTCGCTACAGTGCGTCTCACGCAGTTCTATCGCAGCCTGGTAAAATCGTTGAATGAGCTGGGAGCGGGATTGCGGCGGCATCATCTAACCTTGCGCGTCTATCACCTGCCCGCCGCTCTCGCGGTTACTGAACACAAGGGGCAAACCCTGCATCGTTACATTGCCAGCGAACATACACTTGCCATACTGGAACCTGATACGCTGCTCAATATTACCGACCTCAATCATGCTGATTACTGTTCGCGGCAATACTTGTTGAACCGCCTGGCTTCGTCGCCGCAATCTCCCGCCGCCATACGCGGCAACCTGGTGCATAGCAGTTTTAAGGAATTGTTGAAAGAACATGACCGGGGAGAGTTGATGAAGGGGCGCGTCGAGCGGGGCGAAGAGACGCCCCTGGCGACACTGCAACGTCATTTCGAACAGGCATTGGAGCGCAGCAGCGTCGATCTCGCCGTTGCCAACACGCCTGTCGAAGAGCTACGCGCCGATGCCGCGCCACACCTGCAAAGCCTGGCTAACTGGTTCGAGAAACAACATAGCAGCCTGTGGGACATGCCAGCGCAACCCGCCCGCGATGAAGAGGGTGAAACGACGGACGCGACAAGCGAAAATATGGTACGCGCCGAAACTTTCCTGCTCGCGCCCGAAATTGGCCTGCGCGGGCGACTAGATGTGCTGTGGCGACAACGAAGCCGCCAACGATTGCTCGAACTAAAAACGGGGGGAACAAATGGCGATTTGCCTAAGTCCGCGCATCGCTGGCAGGTGCAGGGCTATTTCTCATTGCTGGCGGTGCGACGCGACCCCAGAATGAAGAACGCGCTGGCTACCCTGCTGTATAGCGGCACGCCGGGCGCGGCCACCGACTTTAACCTGCGCTTCACCATCACGCAATTTCAACGGGTCAATGAGACGCGCAATTTGCTGGCCTTCAGCCATGTCACGGGCATCGCACCTGCGCCACCGGGACCGTCGCGCTGCACGAAATGTGCCATGCTCGAGCAGTGCCAGTCGGTCTCGTCACTGCTCGGCTGGCTGCCGCCGCAGCCGGATAAAGCGGACGAAAACGGGCAACATGAACAGACCCCACCTGCGAGACGGGCAGCGGAGCGCTATAGCGAAACAGATCGCGCTTTCTTCAAGCGATATTACCAACTGTTGCACCTGGAGGAGCGCGAAATAGAGGTACAGCAGGCCAGATTGTGGCAAACGCCTGTCGGGGAGCGCGTCGAGCAGGGCAGCGCGATACGCGATTTGCGATTGATCGAGAAGGCGGTACCAACGGGTCAGGGCGAATGGCTGCAAACCTTCGCCTGCGAGAATACCTCCGAATTGCGCGAGGGCGACGAAATCTTGTTGAGCGATGGCGATCCCGTTACAGGCGAGGTCGTGACCGGCACGATCTTGAGTATCAGTTCCGAACAAGTCACTACCTGGACGCCTGAACTGATCGCGCGCCCGCGCCTGCTTGACCGGTACGCTACCAGTATTGTGCATGTGCGCACGCTGCAAAACCTGTTGCGCTGGTTGCAGGCCGACGACCATCTACGCGCACTGGTGGCGGGTACGCAACGCCCGCGCTTTAGCATGGCTGCCTACGCATATCAAGCGCACCTCAACGAACAACAAAATCTGGCGGTCGAACGCGCTTTGCAGATGCGGGATTACCTGCTCATTCATGGGCCGCCGGGAACCGGCAAAACCAGCGTAATCGCGCAAATAGTGCGGCAACTTTGCCAGCAGGGACAGCGCGTGCTGCTGGCGGCCTTCACCAACCAGGCGGTCGATAACATGCTCAAACGACTGGAAAGCGAGGGATTCTCCAACTTTGTGCGCCTGGGACACGACCGCAGCGTCGATAGCGCTATCCAGCATCGCCTGCTCAAACGACTGGTCGAGCAAAAAGAGGAGCAACAATCGGCGCGCGACGTGTTGCGAAACGCGCCGGTGGTGGCATCCACGACCGCGACATGGTCATCGGACAAATACATGCCGGTGGCGTTTACTGGCGCTACAGACGGGGCGGATGCTCAGGATGACGCGGCGCTAAAGTTTGACGTTGCGATTATCGACGAGGCCGGGCAATTGACGATGCCGGCCATTCTCGGCGCGCTGCGTTTCGCCAGGCGTTTCATCCTGGTGGGTGATGAAAAGCAGCTCCCGCCGCTCGTCCTGAACAAGGAAGCGGGGCAAGCAGGTCTATCGGAGTCGCTTTTCAGCACATTGAAGCAGGCTGATGAGCAGTATACGCAGGGACACAGGGAAGCGATCAGCGCGTGCGTCCCCTTGAAGCTGCAATATCGCATGAATCGCTGGATTTCACAATTTGCCTCGCATACCTTTTACGCGGGTGAACTGTATCCGCATCCCACGATTGCCAACCGCACTTTGACGTTTAGCGCGTCTCACGCTGGCGTCGATGACGAAAAACGCGCAATTACGCGCGCGCTTGATGCGCGTATGCCGATGGTGTTTCTGGATGCGCGTGGCGAGCCGGGTAGAGAAGAGGGCGCAAAGACGAGCAATGGCGAGGCGCGCACCGTGCGAGAGGTGGTGGCAGGCTTGCTGGCGCGAGGCATCGAGGAGGGGAATATAGGGATTATCGCGCCGTACCGGGCGCAGGTAGCCAATCTGCGCCGCCATCTTTTTGCTGACGACGCGGAAAGCGGGTGGCGCGCCCTGTCACCCACCACACGCTTGAGCGTCGATACGGTTGACCGTTTCCAGGGCGGAGAACGCTCCGTTATCATCATCTCGTTTGCGACGAGCGTCACGCCGCCGCTTGAAAGCCAGTTGCGCGATCATCTCACCAATCCACACCGCCTGAACGTAGCCCTGACACGCGCCCAGCGCAAACTTATCCTGATCGGCAATGCCGCCGCGCTGGCGGAACTGCCCGTTTTCCGGCAGTTGCTGGGCTATTGCCGCGATGAGCAGGCGCTGATTGTTTGTTGATCTGACGATTTTTACCAGCCGACGACATTCATCGGGACGATGACATCTAATAAACATTAACGACCTCATCGGGCCTGTCATCCTGAGCGCAGCGAAGGATCTCTCTCCCACCGCACGCAGATCCTTCGCTTCGCTCAGGATGACAACGTGAGCGAGGGATGACAGGCCCGATCTTGATTGTCGATGTTCATCAGGAATTTTACGGAATCGATGAATATTGTTTTTGGAGCGAATGCAATGTTTCCAGTGGTTCGGTGAAATTGAGCAGGTCGTAGCAGGCGCGTTCGAGCGAAGTCGGGATAGCATGTGTGTGCAAACCTTGCAGGATGATGTCTGCGGCGTGTTTCAAATTCAGGGCGACATGCAATGGGCGTTCCGTTTGCCGGTCATGCTGGCGGAAATGCTCCATGCCCAGACCGGTCAGCACGAGGAGGGTGCGCACGCCTGCGGCCATGCCCGCCTGCATATCGGTGATGCTGTCTCCAATGAAAATGGCGTCGCTCAGGTTCAGGTCTAGCTCGCGGCTGGCACGCAGTAGCATACCGGGACGCGGCTTGCGACAATCGCAATCGGCGTATTTGCTATGTGTACATGCATAGACCTTCTCAATTACGCCACCCACTTCCTTTACGGCGGACTGCATACGACGGTGGATGTCTTCCATTGTTTCAAGCGAGATAAGGCCCTGCGCCACTCCTGCCTGATTAGTGCAAACTATGATGCGGTGTCCTGCCTTTGTCAAACTGGCGATGGCCTCGCGCGAGCCTGGCAAAAAGCGAAACTCGTCCCAACTTTTCACGTAATCTGAGCGGTTTTCATTGATTACGCCGTCCCGATCAATAAATATCGTTGACACTCCTGCACCCCTATCGTTGCATCTATATCAAATGAACGTGAACGTTGCGATCTCACGCGAGGTAAGACGATACGAACACAGGTCCATTTCTCAATTTATTCTGGCATTCCTTCGGACAAAGGAATATCAACATCCACGCGCGTCCCTTTGCCTTGCACACTATCAAATGTGACGCGACCGCCGAGCAAGGCCGCGCGTTCTCTCATGCCCGTAATGCCCTGATGATAGCCATTCCCGCGCGGCGCTATCGATGAACTTTTTATGATACCTTTCCCATCATCAGCAATACTGATATACAGGTGTCCTTCATAAGCGAACATGCTGATATGAATGGTTGATGCTTGCGCATGTTTCTCTATATTAGTGAGCGCCTCGCGCACGATATAGTATATATTCGACGTAAATTCACGGGGCAAAACGGCCGGCCAATCCTCGCACTCGCTTTCGACCTGGTAGCCCGCGCTTCGCAGCGATGCCAGCAAGATCTCCAGGGCATGTTCCAGACCCGGCTCAAGTTCTGAGGGAGCGCGCAATCCACCGAGCGTCTCGCGCATGGAGGTGAGACTTTCGCGGGCCAGCGTCTGCCACATCTGCAATTTTTGCGCTATCTGCTGACCGGCTTCCCCGCTTGAGGCAAGCTGGCGAATGCGGAAGTATTCGAGGTCTGCTACGAGGGCTGTCAAAGATTGTACGGCGCTATCATGTAAATCGCGCGCGATACGCCGCCGCTCGGCATCCTGTACGAAGCGTGTAAGGGGGGAATCTAAGGCATCGAGCATGGCGGCACATCTTTCTTTTTTTCTGGCGAGCCGCTCTGTCAAACTCCCTCTCACCATTGCCCCGCGTTACGCGGCCTGATCCATTTTTTCTGCTACCTTTCATATATACCTCTTTTGCGTTGCGCTTCCATTGAGACGGGACTATGAGAGTGGTTAAGATTTGATGAAGCGGGCAAAGACTTCTTAACCTGAGGGGTTATGAGTCCCGCATGTTGAGGACGAGGGCGACCGCAAGGGTCCCCTCCCCTACTATGATTACGATTTCCGCTTGCCGCGTGTTAAGGACGAGGGCGACCGCAAGGGTCCCTTCCCCGCATCCACTCCTCCCCCGCCCCTACTATGATTACGATTTCCGCTTGCCGCGACATTGATTGCTCTGATATACTCAACCAACAGCATACGTCGGGTAAAGGGGGATGCATATGGTCTGTTATTCATGTGGTACGCGCAATCGGGAGGGAGCGCGGTTTTGTAATCGCTGCGGCTCGGCTTTGTTCAGTGATGAGTGGCTGCGCCAGTTGGATGTGTGTTTTGTGGTGGATGCGACCGGCAGTATGCGCGAACATATTGATGCAGCGCGCCAGAATCTTCAGACGCTGGCGCGTAAGCTGACGGCGCATCCGATGCATCCAAATATGTCATACGCGCTGGTGCTGTACCGCGATCATGCGGACGCGGGCAAGGGGAAGGGCGTTGTCACGCAGCTCTTTCCTTTTTCTCTCTACCTGGCTGATCTGCAACTTGCGCTTGATGAGACGCGCACGAAGGGAGGCGGGGGTGATGGCGCGGAGGCGGTGGCCGATGGCCTGTATGATGCCTGTTATCAACTACGCTGGCGCGAACACTCGCACAAGGTGATATTGCTGGCGGGAGACGCGCCGCCGCACGGCAAGGGCGGACATAAGGACCGCTATCCGCAGGGTTGCCCGTGTGGGCATGACCCTGAGACGGTCGGGCGCGAGGCGCATATGCGCGGCATCACTGTTTTCAGTCTGGGCATCGGCGACAACCCGTTTATGGCAAAAAGTTTTCAGCAGATTGCCCGCTGTGGCGGCGGCATGTTCGTCTCCATCAACAGCGCCGATAGTTTGATTGACCAGATAGTAGATATTATGCTGGGTGAGTTTGGCAAAGTCGATATTGATAGCACGGTGCTGGCCGCTTATCGAGCGGACGCGACGCCGCAATACCTCGCGGCTACCACCGGACTGCCCATTGGGGATGTTGACGAAAGCATGAACCGCCTGCGCCAGAAACGGCTGATTTAGACGAACAGGAGGTTACGATGCCAGAGGGTACTATTCTCACGGTTGGCAGTTTGAATATGGACGAGGTAGTCCAGACGCCGCGTTTGCCCGCGCTGGGAGAGACGCTGCTGGGGGCGGGTTCGCTCAAACTGGTGCCGGGAGGGAAAGGCGCGAACCAGGCGGTAGCGATGGCGCGGCTGGGCGCATCCGTCATGATGGCCGGGCGCGTGGGCAGCGATCCCTTTGGGGAGCAATTGATAAAAGCATTACAGGCGGATGGCATCGATACAAGACTGGTGGTTGTGGATGCTGAGGAAGCCAGCGGGGTAGCGTTTATCTTTCTCGCGCCAGATGGAGATAATGCGATTGTGGTGGCAACGGGCGCGAATATGCGCATGGGTCAGGATATGCAGCACATGGGTTTTATTTATGAAGCTATCTCGCAAAGCCTCGCGCTGGTGCTGCAACTGGAAATTCCCCTGGAAACCGTCAAAAACTTGATCGGCGCTGGACAGCAAGGCGGGGTGCCGGTGATTCTCAATCTCGCGCCCGCGCAACCGCTGCCCTGGGAAACGCTGCGACAGGTCAGCGTACTGATTGTCAACGAGACCGAGGCCAGTATGCTGAGCGGGCTGCGGGTCGATTCGCTCGATGATGCGCGTATCGTGGCAGGTGGACTGAGCGGGCGCGGCATTCCTGTGGTGATTATCACGCTGGGCGCGCAGGGGGCATTGCTGGCATCGACCAGTCCAACAGGCGAAACGCAGGTTGTGCATCAGCCCGCGCCAAAGGTGCAGGTTATCGACACGACGGCTGGCGGCGATTGTTTCGCCGGGGCGTTCACCGTCGCTTACACAGAACAACAATCGCTGCCCGATGCGTTGCGCTTCGCCGTCTACGCCAGCGCGTTGAAAGTGACGAAGTTTGGAGCGCAATCGGGCTTGCCAACACGCAAAGAGGTGGAGGCGTTCATGGCGGAACATGGCAACCATGCTTAGATTAGCTCTCACCCTTTTTCCATTGTGGCAAAAAGACGCGCAACCCGATGCCCTGTCCCAGTAGTGTTACCAGTACGACGCCATAGACGATACTTTCCAGGAGGTTACGATCTGGAAGCGCAACGGGTAAGCTGAGGACGAGCGCAATCGAGAGCGCGCCTCGCAGCCCTGAGAGCAGCAGGATTGGACGCCAGCGAGCAGGGACCGGCTCTGGTGGATGTACCAGCAAAGAGGGAGGCTCGGGCGACTTTTTGCGGGTCATCCTACGCGCGAAGGCGTCATATAAAGGCAACAGGGTGTAGATCATGGCCGCTCGTCCGATGGCTACTCCTGCCAGGGCCAGGCCAATAGCTGCCAGTGCATCGAGGAGATGGGACTCGCCAATCTGAATGCCGAGCAGGAGAAAGAGCAAAGAGTTGGCAAGGTAGCCGAGAAACTCCCAGACATCGTGAGCCGCCTGGCGCGTGCGCTCTGACATGCCTGTGCGCCGTCCGTAGCTGCCCAGCACGAGTCCCGCGCCCACTACCGCCAGCAATCCTGACGTGTGCAGAACTATTCCCAGCAGGTAGACGCCGTAAGCTACCCCCACCGTCACGGTAATTTCGATGAGATGATCGTCCACCAGAGTTAAGAGGCGAGCTACAATCCATCCCGCGAGCAGGCCGAGCGCGAGTCCGCCCAGCATCAACCAGAGGACATCAAGAATAACGAGCCAGAAAGATGGTTCGGGGGTTGCGCCATTCCTGCCGAGCGAGACAAGCAGAAACCCGAGTACAAGCTCATAGATGGCGGCTCCCACCCCGTCATTGAAAAGGCTCTCGCCTTCCACAATGGTACGCAGGCGATCTGAGAGACCCAGTTGGCGCAAAAGCGACAGAACGGCAATCGGGTCGGTTGGCGAGATCATAGCTCCAAGCAGCAAAACGAGCAACCAGGGAAGCCCCAAAGCCCAGTGCAGGAGTGCAGCAACTACCAGCACGGAGAGCAGCAGGCCAGGAACGGCAAAGAGAAATACCAGCAGCCAGTTAGCGGTTAGTTGCTCGATGTCAACGTTCCAGGCTCCTTCAAAAAGCAATGCTGGCAGAAAGAGAAACAGCACTACATCTGGATTCAAGTGGAGATTGGGCAGAAGCGGCGAGAAACCGATGAGAAGGCCAACAACCACGAGGACGAGAGTGTAGGGAAGCCGCAGTGGGCGTGAAATGAGCGCAACCGCCAGGGTAATCACCAGCAGAAACACCAGGAGTTGGACATTTTGCTGCGTCTGATCCTCAGATGATAGGACTTTCGCTGCGCTGAAGAGAAAAGAGTGAAACATGGATCTCCCTTCTGCACAGCAAAAAGCACCGCTTTCCGATCAGGCTTCCCGGTACTCAATCTAAGACGCTTTGAAACCTGTTTACCTATTTTAACATGAGACCCATCGATGTGACAAAAGCGGTGTTCGCCTGGAAGACATTTGGAGTTAATAGCTGTCATCGGCCACGTGGCCCTGTCATCCTGAGCGCAGCGAAGGATCTCTCTGCCCGGCGAATCAGATCCTTCGCTGCGCTCAGGATGACAGCCGAGGGGCAGGATGACAGCCGAGGGGCTGGCAGCCAGGGCCTCTAAATAGCTACCCAGCGGGGATGCTCTGGCGTGCCTTCTACGCGGCCAATGGGCATATGGGCGGCGAGCAGGAGCGCGTTTTCCTGCAAGGCGGCGGCGATGAGCGCCTGGCGGCTGGTCAGGTTGACGGAGGCATTGGCCCATTTGACCATCCAGGCAGGATGTTCCACTTCGGCGGGATGGTGGAAGAGGTCGCCGAGGCAATAGAGGGTTTGCCCCCGCGAATGCACGCGCACGAGCTGGTGTCCAGGCGATTCGCCGGGAGCAGGGATGGTGCGCACTTCAGGGGTTACATGCAGGTCGCCCTCGACAAGTTCGAGCAGGTTCAGTGTATGCAAGACGCCGAAGGTGTGGCTATCGAGGGAGGCGGGGTCTTGTAGATCGTGCTGCGTTGCTGGATAATCCCAATCGGCGCGTCCCAAGAAGACACGTGCGTTGGGAAAGCGCGGGACGTAGGTGCCATCGCGTTCAACTGTTGTACCATCATAATGATCGAAGTGGGCGTGCGTGATAATCAGATGGGTGATAGCTTCTGGATCGATGCCCTGCGATAGAAGCTGCTCAACAACACCCGGAGGGGGGACATATGCCGGTGGTAAATAGGACGGGTCCAGCGCGATAGCCTGGGCGTAGTCACCTGCGTCAACCAGAATAGAGGCATCTGGCAGCGCGATATGTACGCACTGGCTGGGAAATGGCCGGGGGCCTGCAAAGCTCGCGCCATAGAGCGGTCGCCATGTGGCTTCCGGCACGGCCAATTCCTCCGCCATATCGACCATCATGTCGCCTACGTTGATGATGGTGATGGTGGCGTCACCCAGTGGGATAGTATGCGGCGTGGTGTTCGGCATCACAAGAACCCTTATTCTAGCGGCGCGGTTAGTTCGACCTGGATACCATCGGGATCGCTGAAACTGAGGATGGTAATGCCGAAGGGCGGCAGGTCTCTCACTTCGCCATGCTCGATGCCATGCTCCTCGAAAAGGGCGGCGGCTTTTTCAAGTTCAGCGCGGTTGGCTACGCTGAAGCTCAGGTGATCCAGTCCCACGCGGTGAGGGCTAAAGCGGTCGTTGGGCAGCGCCTGGCTGGCGTCCCAGGGCGGTGTCACGCCCATGAGGATATTGCCGTCTGTCAGCACATACCCTGGCGGTAGCTCGGCGGCTACCGTAAAATTGAGAAACGTGGTGTAGAAGTCACGCGAGCGTACAGGGTCGGTAACGATGAGCCGGAGATGATGGACACCAGAAATAGTGATTTTGTTCGACATGTCCTATCCTTTCCTCTTGTTGTAGCGGCAGTGGACTGTCAAGGTTCACTTGCAAAAAGGCCGGACGCCCACAAGGGGCGTCCCTACATATCGGGATGACCCCACCCTGTCACAGGAAGCCTGACAGTCGACCAGTGGGAAGCGAAATACTATATCATCTTTACGCGAGCAGGTTACATCAATGTTATAGACTATTATTGCGAAAAACACAACTGTTCCATCGGACAGTCATAGAAAATGCATGTGATACAATCTGAACAGCAGGCACCTTGTTGGAACGCCTGGTAGCTATCGCCGAAAGAGGGGGCTTCTGTGCTTCGCTTATTGATTGACACCGATCCTGGCATTGATGATGCGCTGGCGTTGTTCCTGGCGCTGGCTTCGCCTGATGTTCAGCTTGAGGCCGTGACGACGGTGAGCGGGAATGTGCATGTCGATTTCACGACGCGCAACGCGCTGACCTTGCTGGAACTGGCGGGGCGACCTGATATTCCCGTCGCGCGCGGAAGCGACCGCCCGCTTGTACGCCAGCCGGTGATTGCCGATTACGTGCATGGGCAGAACGGTCTGGGCGGGGTTATGCTGCCCGATCCTCAACGACAGGCTGTGAGCAATGCGGTTGATGTGATAATACAGAAGATTCTAGAGGTACCGGGTGAGATTACGCTCGTGGCTATCGGCCCGTTGACGAACCTGGCGCTGGCGGTGCGACGCGAGCCACGCATAGCAGAGGCGGCGCGCGAAGTGATGATTATGGGCGGCGCGCTGCGTGTTCCCGGCAACGTGACGCCCGCGAGCGAGTTTAATATTTTCGCGGACCCACATGCCGCGCACATCGTGCTGCACGCGGGCTGGCCTGTTCGCCTGGTTTCACTCGATGTCACCAACCATGCTGATATGCGGCGCGAGCAGTTCGCCGCGCTTGCCGCGAGAGGTCATCCAGTGACGCAATGCATGAAGCGCATGGCCGATTACCATCTTGATGAATTTGGCAAAGCGCGCGGCATTACCGCTTTTCATATGCATGATCCGCTCTGCCTGGCAGCGGCTATTCAACCCGACCTGATCGAGTGGAAAGCGGCCTATGTAGATGTTGAACTGAGCGGCACGCTGACGCTGGGAGAGACGGTGGCCTACTTTGAAACAATGGCAGATATCGATCCCGCGCTGGCTCATCCGCGCCACCCGAACGTGCTGACGTCGGTTGGAGTGGATGTCGAGCGTTTTATTGCTATGTACATGGAACGGATAGGGAACGCTTTTTCGTAAATACCCCTGAGGAGCGTCGAGGATTATCTGATGAACATTTCCAATCAAGCTCGTCCATGCCCTGTCATCCTGAGCGCAGCGAAGGATCTGTGTGGCGGCAGAGAGATCCTTCGCTGCGCTCAGGATGACAAGATTGATGCCTGTACGGGATGCCGCTAACGGTTTTTGACAAGCTCTTTACTATAGGATATAGTATGGATACGTAATTCCTATCATTTTAGTATGGTTTAAGCACAAAGGAGCATGAAGACCATGACCATTAACGAAGCAGAAGTCATGGATGCGCTGCACGAATGTTACGATCCAGAAATTCCCGTCAATATTGTTGACCTGGGGCTTATCTATAACGTTGATATAAATAACGAGACCGGGCATGTCGGCATTACCATGACCCTGACGGCGCTGGGATGTCCGATGGCGGGCGAAGTCATCGCCGAGGTCGAGATGCGCGTGTCCGAGGTGGAGAATGTCAAGTCTTGCAAATGCACGTTGACCTTCGATCCTCCCTGGTCTGCTGATCGCATGACCGAGGATGCCAAATGGGAACTCGGCATGGTCTAAAGCGGCGCTCGGTCAAATAAAATTTAGAGGCGGGTGATTGGTATGGCATATTCACAACCACCAGACGCGGGAGAGATGCGCGCGACCCTGGCGCTGAGCCAGACTGAGGCGCGAACGGGCAGCAGCCGCACACTGAATCTTCCGGGCGGGCGGCAAATCACGGTGTCTATTCCAGCGGGGGTCTATGACGGGCAAGAACTGCGCGTCGCGGGTCAGGGCGAACCAGCACGGGAGGGTGGCCCGGCTGGTGATCTCATCCTGACTATGTCAATCGCCCCCGATCCAATGCCAACCTCATCTCACCCAGGGTTCGGCGAGTTCGCGCCGACCGAAGCGTACTCGGCGCAATCGATGCCGCAAACTGCTCCACCACCACCGGGCTACTCAGCGCCTAATTATCCACCCGCAACGGGAGGCGGCGCATCACCTTATACGGCCTATCCGCCACAACCTGATTATACCGCGCCTGCTTCTATGGGAGGAACTCAGCCCGCGTATAATACGCCGCCACAGCCGCAGGAGCCGATGTTTCTGCCGCAGGGTCAGACGGTCTACCAGGCTCCGCCTTCTTATCCAAACTACCCGGCTTACGGACAGCCTGGACAGATGGGAGGGCAATCCTATTCACCGCCGCCGCCAGCACCCACGCCACGCCGGCGTAAGCTATCACCCGCTATCCTTACCCTTATCATTGTGCTGGTGTTGCTCCTGCTGGCGGGAAGCGGGATCATCTATTATGTAGGGGTGTACCAGCCTAAAGTGCAGCATGACCAGGCGACAGCTACCGCGCAAGCCCAACTGACGGGAACGGCCAATGCCCAGAATAGCGCCACAGCCGCAGCCGCTGCGACGACTAACGCCGTTGCCAGCGCGACAGCCAACGCCCAGGCGACAGTCAATGCCCAGGCGTCCGCGACAGCGACGGCATACCAGGGGATTCTGACTAACGCAACGAGCGGCACACCGGTACTCAACGACAATTTGAACGCGCAAAGCGGCAATAACTGGGATATCCTCGCGCCCGCCAACTCTTCTGTCGGCGGGAGTTGCCAGTTTACCAATGGGGCGTATCACTCAAATATGCCGGCGAAAGGATACTTTCAACCCTGTTACGCCGGAAACCCCACCTTCAACAATTTTGCCTTCCAGGTACAAATGACCATTACGCAGGGGGACGAGGGCGGCATTCTTTTCCGCGCCGACCCCAACAACTCCAAATACTACCTGTTCCGCATCGATACGAACGGCGCGTATGATCTTTTTGTCTACAAGAGCAGCCAGTCCAGTTCCGCGACCCGTTTGCTCAACGGGAATGCGCCGAGTTTCAAGAGCGGTCTGAATCAGGCCAACACGATCACCCTTGTTGCTCAGGGCAACAACCTGTACTTCTACATCAACAACCAGTTCGTCGATACCGCCAGCGATGGCACATTTACGTCCGGCAAAATCGGCGTGTTCGGCGAAGATAGCACCAACCCGACCGACGTGGCGTTTACGAACGCGCAAGTCTGGCAATTGTAAACTTCATACTTTTCTCCTATAATAGCAAATCTTAGCATCAGGCATGATATACTCGATTGCGAGCCAGGATGCTGACTTCGCGCATTTTTTCATTTTTTACGCAATGATTGGAAGATTCCTATGGTTCAATGTACATGGTGTGGTTATTTTCTTCAGCCGGGCATGATTGCCTGCCCCTCCTGTGGTACAGCTGTTCCTGCCCCGGAACATAAGATGCCGGAGCAATCTTTTCAAGGGTTGGATGCGCCCACGCTGGCAGGCGATTCATTTATGGAGACCACGCAGATACGCGACCCGTATGAGGCGGCTTCCGGGCAAGATTTCGTTTATGATAACGATGCAACGCAGATTACCGATTATGGGATACACGCGGCTCATCCGCCTGCTCAGCCATCACAACCTTTTCCCGATATGCAACCATATCAGCAGCCACTCTACCTGGCCGGGCAGCCGCCAGTAGTTGAGCCGCTTGCATCCTTTACAGAGCAAATGGCATTTGCGAATGCCCAGGCTCAGCAACCGGCGTATGCTCCATATCCGCAATATGCTCAACAACCCGCGCCTGCTATGAAGCCGCCAGCGCAGCGCCGTTCGCCTCTTTCGCGCGGCGCGACTGTCATTTATGCTGTGCTGGCGATGCTGGCAATGTTGAGCGGGGTATCCTTGATCCTCTATTCTGCTGTCATCCATCCAGCGCAGCTTCACCAGCAGGCAACGGCGACTGCGGTTGCGCGGATGAACCTGCAGGCCAGCCAGACGGCGCTGGCGAACGCGCAAGGCAGCGCAACGGCCATCGCGGTCGCCAACGCGACTTCAACAGCCATCGCGGTTGCGACGGCGCAAGCTGTCGCCACTGCTACGGCGTTACAGAATGTGTACACGCAGGCCGTAAGCGGCACGCCCGTCATCAATGACTCGCTCGCCGGGGATAACTACAACTGGGATATTGGGAATACCAATGATGGCGGAGGATGTTTCTTCTCCGGGAATGCCTTCCATGCTTCGGTGCGCACAAAAGGCTTTTTCTTGCCCTGTATCGCCCATGCCACCAATTTCAGCAATTTCGCCTTTCAGATCAATATGACTTTCGCGCACGGAAACTCCGGTGGCCTCGCTTTCCGCATGAATGGCAATCAGCAGAACGGCTATCTCTTTAATGTCACGCTTGGCGGTGTCTATGGCATCTTCATTATCAAGAATAACCAGGCGGGTATTACCCTGACCTCCGGCCAGAGCGCGGCCATCAATACCGGTCAGAACGCGGCAAATATGCTGACTATCGTGGCGCGAGGCAACAATATCTTCATGTATGTCAATAAGCAGTTCATTGCCAGCGTTAGCGACGGCACCTACGCGGCGGGTCAGATAGGAGTGTTTGCATCCGATGACAGCGTAGCGAGCGATGCGGCCTTTACAAAGGCACAGGTCTGGAAACTATAAAAAATATTGTAACCGGGGGATTACTATACAATATCATACATGCGGGACCTTGCTACCGGATGGAACGGCAAGGTGTTCTGCTTGCGGCGCAACTATGCAAGCAGACGAATCAAAGTCACCATACGAACTTGACGATGAGGCAATACCCTATATCGATTACGCTGGACGGCGTCCGGCGTCTACAGCCGCGCCTGCTAAGCCTGCATTATCGCCAACAGGAACTTCACCATCTCCAGCTCTACCGGCTACGTCTTTACCGTCACGCATCAGTGTCGCGCCTCAACCGTCAATGGAGAAGCGCACATACGCGCGGCGGCGTATGTCGGCAGGCGTAGCGGCGTTGCTGGTTGTGCTGGCTTTCTTGTTGATAGAAGGCGGCGGTTTCGGCTATTACCTTGCGAAGGTTCAACCGACCGAACTGAACGCGCAGGCAACAGGTGTGGTACAGCATATACTGACGGCGCAGGTGCAGGCCAGCGCAGAGGCAAAATCTCAGGCATTGGCGGCTTTCACCGCGAAATCGCCACAGGACATTTACAACCAGATAACGAACCGAAAACCGGATTTTAGCGACCCATTGAGCAAGCCGGACGGTAATAGCTGGGTCAATTTCAATGCGCCAGGCTTTTCCTGTTTTTTTAAACAAGGGACATACCACGCATTAGATACATCGGGTCCCAGCTACGGTATATGCCCGGCTCTTAATAGCAATTTCAGTAATTTCGCCTATCAGGTACAGATGAGCCTTTTACGAGGTGATAGCAGCGAACTTCTTTTCCGTGTGGATATTAAGCACAACCTTTATTATCGTTTCACTATCTACCGGAATGGGGAATATAACCTTTATGCAAATCATACCGTTACAGGTGAAGCCGTTGTGGCCGGAGGATCTAACAACGCTGTTATAGCAGCACTTTCATCTTCATCATCTACCGCGACCATCATCGCCTTCGATAGCTATATATACCTGTATGTTAATGGGCAGTTTCTTACTAAAGCAAATGATGACACAGTTGGCTCAGGCTCAATAGGTGTTGGCCCTACCTCTGACGGCAGCTTGACAGAAACCATCTTTAGTAAGGCCAGGGTTTGGATTTTATAAAAGGGATGCGGAGGTACCACACAGATGAAGAAACAAAAGATTTCCGCCGGGATAGCGGCATTACTAATGACACTTGCGTGCTTCTTATTAAGCGCAGGAGGACTGGCTTATTATGTGACGAACTATCGTCCCAATGCATTTCACGCCCAGGCAACTGCTGTCGCCAGAAGCTTTATCACCGCTCAGGCCCAGGCTACTTACCAGAGCAATTTACAGGCGAGCGCGCGTGCTACAGTAACAGCAAACTTCAACCACACTTTGTATATGCAAACAATCAGTAGCCAGCCAGTACTCAACGATTCCCTGAGCCTGGCGAACGATCCCTACTGGGAACAAAGTAGTCCACCAGGCACTCAGTGTACATTTGCAAAAGGGGCTTATCACGCACAATCATCAACAGTAGGGCATTTCAGTCCCTGCCTGCTTCAAACCAGTCCCTTTAGTGATTTCGCTCTCCAGGTAAACATGACCCTCATCAAAGGCGAAGCAGGTGGTATTATCTTTCACTTTGCCCCTACTACCAGTTCAGCCGATGCTTATCTTTTTACTATCAGCACGGGCGGCTTCTATAGCCTGATTCTGATACATGACGAACAGCTAAAACTCCTGACACAGGGATATAACTCCGCAATTTACGGGAACCCAAATGTTCCCAATCAAATCATGGTCATTACGCATGGTCAAACCATCTTATTGTTTGTAAACGACCAGTTAGTGGATAGTGCCAGCGATAATACTCTTACATCGGGAGCCATTGGTATGTTTGCTTATGATACCTTTAAGCCCACTGATGTAGCCTTTAACAACGTGCAGGTCTGGAAACTATGATATGATGCATCCCGGTATTATAATGGGAAAAGAAGAGCAGAACAAATACTAAAGGGATGAGGTTACACTATGTCCAGTGAGGATAGTGTGCCGCCGCATGAGCAGCCAACACTGAGCGATAGCCAGTTCAAGTCCGGTGGGGCAGCGTGGCCGCCGCCACCTCGACCCCGGCAGCGTCAGAGGTTTCCAACTGGCGCGGGCATTGCGCTGGCTGTTGTGGCGTTGATACTGGTTTTGAGCGGGCTGGGATTTATCATATTCAGCGCTTCCGCACAATATAATAGAACCCTGAACACGCAGGCGACAGCGCAGGCGCGTTCTACCGCGCTTGCTCACGCGACAAAACTGGCGCTGACGCAGCAGGCAACACAGGCGCTGGCGACCCAGCAGGCGCAAATCTATGCGACGGCGACGGCGGTGATGGGTAGCACAGCGACGGCGCAGGTCAGTGGCGCGACGGTGACGGCGACGGCCAGTACGCTGCAAGACCAACTCAATTCAGATACGAGCGGCACGCCAGCGTTCAATGACATGCTGAGCGATAATTCGGGCAACAATGCATGGGCAGAGAATATCAACACGCAGGGCAATACCGGCTGCCAATTCAATAATGGGGCCTATCACGCGCTGGAGGCGATGCGCGGTTTCCTCCAGCCCTGCTTCTCCAGCACGAGCAACTTTGGCAATTGTGTCTATCAAGTCAGCATGATAATTGACCAGGGAGATCAGGGCGGCATGATCTTCCGCGCTGATACCGTGAAGTCGCAATACTATCTCTTTCGCGTGGGTACAGATGGTTCCTACACGCTGGAACGCTATAACAATAACCAGTTGACCACGTTGAGCAGTGGCTTCAGCATAGCCATTGCAACGGGGATTGGTCAGTCGAATACGCTGGCGGTGATCGCCAACAAAAGCACGCTTTCCCTGTTCGCCAACCAGACCTATATTGCCACCGTGACAGATTCCACCTTCACCTCCGGCCAGATCGGGGTGGTCGCCCTCGATTTCACGCTGCCCACCGACGTCGAGTTTAGCAACGCAGAGGTGTGGACGTTGTGATTTCGTGAGGGCAGCAACAATTGAAAAGGCGCGTGGCCTAACCCCACCCCGGACACCCACGAGGGGCGTCCCATCCGCCCCCCAATGTAATTGGCCGGGGGCGTGGATAGGGGCGTCCGTGTAATGTAGGGATGCCCCTTGTGGGCATCCGGCGATACCTATGATATACTATGATACATGAGTGCGCGTTTCAGCTATCTTAGTCATCTTGAGTGCAGCGAGTGCCAGCGACCATTTGATGCGGAGCAATTTCAAAGTGTCAGTCAGTGCTGCGGTCGGCCTTTGCTGGCTGTTTATGATCTCGCGGCGCTGCGGGGAGATGTGACGCCGGGAGAGATAGCGGGGCGTGAGGCGAGTATGTGGCGCTATCATGAATTGCTGCCGGTGCGGGATGAGCGTTTTGTGTTGTCGCTGGGCGAGGGAATGACGCCTCTTTTGGCCGCGCCCAGACTGGCTCCGGTGGGATTCGAGCGAAGCGCGCGGCTGTTGATTAAAGATGAAGGGCAGAACCCGACCGGAAGTTTTAAGGCGCGCGGGATGGCGGCTGCCGTTTCGCGGGCGATTGAACTGGGCGCGAGAGGGTTGGTGACACCTACTGCCGGTAACGCGGGGGCCGCGATGGCGGCATACGCGGCGCGGGCGGGAGTGCCAGCTTATGTATCTGTACCCAATGATGCACCTGAATCGTGTATACAGCAGGCAAGCGTCTATGGCGCTGAGGTAGAACTCGTAGAGGGGCTGATTAGCGATGCCGGACGGGTGGCGGCAGGGGTTGCGCAACAACGTGGGTGGTTCAATGTGGCGACATTGCGCGAGCCTTACCGCGCCGAAGGCAAGAAAACGATGGGGCTGGAACTGGCGGAGCAACTGGGCTGGCGTCTGCCGGATGCTATTATCTATCCTGCTGGCGGTGGAACGGGCGTGGTAGGTATGTGGAAAGCCTTCGCGGAACTGCGCGAACTCGGTTGGCTGCGGGATGACAAACTTCCAAAGATGATTATTGTGCAAGCCGAGGGCTGCGCTCCGCTGGCGCGCGCGTTTCATGCCGGGCTGGACGAAGCGGAGGCATGGCCCGCGCAAGAGGCGCACACGGCGGCGGCAGGTTTGCGCGTACCATCGGCTGTGGGTGATCGACTGATTCTTAAAGCGGTACGCGCAAGCGGCGGAACAGCCGTGACGGTGAGCGATGAGCGGATGCTGGTGATGGCGCGTTACGCGGCGCAACGGGCGGGAATGCTGATCGCGCTTGAGGCGGCGGCAACGCTGGCAGCCTATCATGATTTGCTAGCGACAGGCTTTTTAGTGCCTGAAATGGAGACTGTACTGTTTTTTACGGGAAGCGGCTTGACTGATATAGGAAAATTTGTATAAATGTCTGTTACACCACAGTAATTTGTGGGGAAGTATGTTATGCTACGAACGTTAAATGATTCTTGCAATTATAACTTACGCCGTTTTCATGAAATAAAGATAAGGTAAATGTAACCAATGGACACCTCTATCCGTCTCTACAACTCGAATGGTAGATTGCGCTCAACGCTGAATGCCGAAGCGCCGGGCTATACTCGCCCCTTGCAGGACGAAGAGGATAGACGCGCAGAGGTTTCGCTTGACGAGGGAGAACGAGTGACGGACACGATCTCCACGCAATCTGCGGGCGCACAGGAAGAACCGGCGCAGCGGGTAGATGTGGCAGACTTCGAGGCGATTTTTACACGCTTTCAGGGGCCTATCACCAATTTCATCTACCATCTGATTGGCAATCGTGAACAGGCATATGATCTGGCGCAGGACGTATTCGTCAAAGCATACAAGGCGCTGCTCAATGGGACGGTGGTGCAGCCGGGGGCCTTATCGGCCTGGCTGTATCGCATCGCATCGAACACGACAACGGATACGCTGCGCAGGCGACGCTTAATCTCCTGGCTGCCTCTTTCATTGTTCAACGAGGATCGCGGCATCGGCGCGGGCGTCATTTCCGAAGCAGGCGGCGCGTCTTCCGAGAATTTTAACTCGAACAATGAGGATGGCGAAGGGAGGAGTAGTTCTATCACGGCGATGTATGAGCGTGGGGGCTATGATGGCGGGCGCTTTGAGAATCGCGTGGCGGATCGGGAAATTGTCGAGCGACTTTTCCAGCAGTTGCCGCAAAAGTATGCTATCTGTTTGTGGCTATACGAAAACGACGGCTGCTCCTGTGCGGAGATCGCGGAACGTTTGAATATCAGTCCATCAGCAGTGAAGATGCGCTTGATGCGCGCGCGCGAGAGGTTCGCGGCGTTGTATAAGCAAGAAGTGGGTGAGATCAGTGAATTGTGAGCAGGCGCGGTCGTTATTGTCCGCATATCGCGAATTAAGAGACGGAACGTTTGACAGCACTGAGCTGGACGTGCATCTGGAAGGATGCGCATCCTGCCGCCAGACCCTTGCCCGCGACATGCTTATTGGTGAGCGGATACGCGCGCTCCCCACGATCGAGCCGCCGCCTGAAATGCATGGCAGCGTGATGCGCGCGCTGGCGCAGGAACACGCGCAGTTTCTCCAGAAAGCTTCGCCGGGCAGCGTACCAACGCCCGAATTTCTCAAGCCCTATTTACGAGAACATGCCCAGGTCACACAGATTTCTAACCACCTCAGTGCATTATCAACCGCCGAAACTGGCCCCCTCCCAATCATCCACGCCAAACGCAGACGGCCTCCGCGCTCGCATATGAGCCAGTTCGCAGTGATGGGCGTGGCCGCTATGTTTTTGATGGTGTTGATGATGGGCGGCATCACGTCGCTGCTTCTCCTGGCGCATAATAATACAGAACATATACCGAGTGTCATTTCCACTTCACTTGAACATACTGACATTCAAACAGGCACCTTCGCAACATCCACGCCGTACCAGCACGTTGTCAGCGCGGTGGCTAATCACAATAGCATCTACTATACCGCTTATTCGGACGATACGACGAGCGCCTGGATGCTGCTACAACTCGACCGGGCTACCAAGAAAAGTACGCCACTGCTGGATCAATCCGTCGATCAGCCGCTGATTGTGCTGGGAAGCACGCCACAATGGCTGGTCTGGTTGCAATTCGATAAGCCAGTAGCACGATCAAATAAAGCCGTTCCCAATACCGATTTGTGGCCCTGGAGCTTGCGTGTCCTTCCACTGGCTCAGGTTGCGCAATCGCCGACACCGATCACGCCGACCATTCTCCTGACCGGGACATTTGACCAGTCAACTGTGCCAACGTGGGTGCATACACCGGTACAGGGCATCTGGTTGACGCAAAGTGTGCTGCTCGTTACGACGATTGATGCCAGAGGGACATCACATCTGCTGGAATACCAGTTGGATTTAGCAGGCAAACCCGCCGCCAGTGAGATTGCGCAAACCGATTCCGGCCATATCCTGACCTCACCAACCGCGAATAGCAACGCGACCGAGATCTACTGGGCCGATGAATGGATGTCTGACACTGGCATACTGAGTAGCAACATCATGGTGCAGCAGGAAGTTGCGCTGCCTGGACCCGCGTACACCTTCCATAAGAGATGGGAGAGAAACACCACGCAGACGCTACAACAGGGGATTTTCCGCGATGATGGTATGTCCTTCCGTCCCCAGATCGCGGATGATATGCTGTTCTGGCTGAGTACCGCGACCGTCTCCAACGGAAACAACACACCGACGGGAACGCCCGCCGCCGACACGACAGCGGTGGCAACGCCTCAAGTAAGCCCAACCCTCATTCCACGTACAAACGCGAGTATCTACGCGCCCGCGTTAGATACCGGAGTAGCCGGACAGGTGTTCGGGCAGCCGCTCGATAGCGATGCTCCATTGCCACCCTTGAACAACGGCGGAGTGGCCTACGCGCTGCAAGTTGGCACGGATTTCGCGCTCTGGCAGGTTGCGACGAAAGGGTACGAGATGTACGATGTTCCGACGCAGAACGATGTGGCAACCGGCAACACCCTGAATAACGCGGCGTTCCTGGCGGTCAACGGCGATTCCGCTGTATGGCTAGCTAACAACCCTACGACGAACAACGCTACCAACACTGTGCCGGTTCAGGGCGCGCCATCGCCGGTGAATTTCTTCGCATTCAACTGGCCTAAGTAGGGCAATTACAGGCGAAAAGCAGGATATGTCCTTCTGGCGATACCAATAGGCACGAGGGCGACCGCAAGGGGGTTCCGCCCGTCCACATACACCGTATAGGCACGAGGGCGACCGCAAGGGTCCCCGCCCTTACAATGAACGGACCCCGCTCCCCTCCGCAGTCACACAGGTATGCTACGAGTTGTTCGTAATTTCGCCGTCGCCTTCTGACGATTCTTTGCTCAACTCAACTATGTCCATGCCTAACTTTTGTGCCAGCGTCGGGTCGAGACGAACAAGATGTTCTTTGATTTCCGTATGCTGTTCCTCGATACGCTTGACGAGTTGGAGCAGTACCATATCCTGGTGGTCAAGGTGTTCCATGATGTTGCGAGTTTCCTCTTCATCCTTGACGTTGGTGTGGTAATCGCTTTCGGCCATAATACGATCTTTCTCGGCCTGGCGGTTTTGAGACATCATGATGAACGGAGCTGAAAATGCCGCCTCGAACGAAAGTGCTAGATTACAGAGTACATAGGGGTAATTGTCCCAGTGAAACGTGAATGCAAGGCTATTCAAGGTTATCCAGAGCGTAAGTATGATACCCTGTATGATGATAAATCTCCATGACCCAATAGTTGCAGCCACTTTGTCAGCAATTTTCTGCCCTACTGTCAACTGATCATCCGCGACTTCGTTCACATCAATAACAGCAGGATGGTCGTGCTTAAACGTGGGAAATTTGAAGTGGATGCCCTCTAACAGGTTTTTATGGTTGTGTTGGTGCTGCGCATTGGCGCGGGCAATGCTTTGAGAAGTGGGCGTAATATCCAATGATTTCTCCTTGCTGGTGAATTAGCATCCGAGGAGTTTGGCGATGAGCATTCGCTGTACCTCGCTGGTGCCTTCACCGATTTCGTTGATTTTGACGTTGCGCCAGTAGCGCGAGACAGGGTATTCGTCCATGAAACCGTAGCCGCCGTGAATCTGTACGGCCTGGTCGGCGGCGCGTTTGGCGGTTTCCGAGGCGAAAAGCTTGGCGATGGACGCCTCGCGGGTGTAGGGTTTGCCCTGCATGTGCAGCCAGGCGGCCTTATAATACATTAAACGCGCCAGTTCGATTTCTGTATCCATGTCCGCCAGCTTGAACTGGACGGCCTGGAATTTGCTGATGGGTTGACCAAACTGCCTGCGCTCCTTCGCGTAGGTCAGCGCTTCATCGAGGCACGCCTGGGCCAGGCCGACGGAGAGCGCGGCGATGGCAACGCGCCCGGCATCGAGGATTTGCATGAATTGTTTGAAGCCGTCGCCACGCTTGCCCAGGATGTCGCCTTCAGGGATCATGCAATTGTCGAAGGTGAGGGGGCGCGTATCGGAGGCTTTCCAGCCCATTTTCTTGTAGGCATTGCCGATGATATAGCCAGGGGTATCTCTGGGGACGATGATGTTGGTGATCTCGTTGCGGTTGTCTGTGCGTTTGCCCGTCACGGCGGTGATAGTGACGCCGCCCGTCATGTCGGTGCCAGCGTTGGTGATAAAGGCTTTGGAGCCGTTGATGTGCCAGTAGCCATCGCGCAGGACGGCGCGGGTCTGTGTGCCACCGGAATCGGAACCGGCTCCTGGTTCGGTCAGGCCAAAGGCCCACAGTTTTTCGCCACGCGCCAGTGGTACCAGGTATTGCTCTTTTTGCTGCTGGTTGCCGAAAAGGTAGAACGGGCTGGCACCTAGAGAGGTGTGCGCTTCCATAGTGATACCGACAGAAACGTCACCGCGCGAGATTTCTTCGATGGCGATACAGTAGGAGAGAAAATCCGCGCCCGCGCCGCCATATTCTTCGGGGAACGGCAAACCCAGCAAGCCCAGATCAGCCATTTTATGTACAATGTCGTAGGGGAACTGTCCGGTGCTATCCATCGCTTCGGCGCGTGGCTTGATTTCCTGTTCGGCAAAATCACGGCAAGTTTCTCGAATTGCCGCCTGCTCTTCATTGAGCGAAAAATCCATGATGCAATGCTCTCTTTCTTTGAGGCTAATTGAAAACCCGATGCGCGGTTTTCCTGCCGCTTGCGACGGGCTGGGAGAAAAGGTTTGCGGGCGCGTCGCCTAAATTATTTTATAGCAAAACCATTATACGAGTAGTGAACGAGTAGTGGCAAGGTACTTGTCCAACGGCGCTAGCTCCCCGGCACAACTGGTAGAAGTGCCTCTACGCGCGTTCCCTGTTCTGGGACGCTCTTGACCGCAAGTGACCCACCCACCTTCGTGACCCGCTCATGCATAGAGAGCAACCCTAGATGTCCTGGAAAAGGCCCTGCCGGGTTAAAGCCTGTCCCGTTATCGCACACCTCCAGGATGATACCATTGGCCCCTGTTGTAAGTCGGAGAGTGACCGTGCTGGCACGGGCGTGCTTGACGATATTATGGAGCGCCTCCTGCGCAACACGATACAGCACATATTTCATCTCCACGGGCAGATGAGGTTCTTCTCCCAACTCCGCCTCGACCGTCAGTTTGTGGCGAGTACGCAAGACGACCACTTGCCTGGTGAGCGCTGCCACCAGCCCCTCGCTTTCCAGCGACTCTGGACGAAGTTCGAAGATGAGGGCGCGCATCTCGGCGAGACCTGCCTCGGCGAGCGTCAGCACGTAGTCAATCGATTCCACCGCCTGCTCCGGGTCGCCCTCTAGTAGCAGGGACTCTCGTGCTGTATGCGCTCCCAACCCGATGCCGTAGAGGATCTGTGAGACGGAGTCATGCAACTCGCGGGCCAGGCGCTGCCGCTCCTGGAGTGACACCAGTTCCTGCGCTTGTTCGTAGAGGAGACGCAGTTCGCGCTCCCGGCTGCTGGCCTGTTCAGCGCGCCGCCGCAGCGCTAAAGCCAGCTGACCGGTGATGATAGCCGTCGTCAAGAAGACTACCAGCGTGAACAGGTCTTCCGCTTTGGTGACGAGAAAGGTATAGGGTGGCGGGAAGAAGAAGAAATCAAAGCAGAGAAAGGCCAGCAGCGACGTCAGGATTGCAGCGTAAAGTCCTCGTGTGCTAGCCAATGCTAAAACCAGGAGCAGATACACAAAGGCGATAGTGGGAATTCTCGGATAGAGATGCGCCACCGCGATCACACTGGTAATGAGGGAGACGCCCGCTATAGAAAGCGCGCTATCGGCTGCGTAGCGTCCCCAGGACAGACTCGCTCCGACCTGTTGCGAAGAGCTACGTTCGGCTAACTTCATGATTTCCTCTCATCATCTCACCTCACAGCAATATTCGCGGAAGATAGCCTCTGCCATAGGGCAGGAGAGGTCTGCCGCCTGCCAGACGCCTGGTGGAAGCATCACTTCATCTGCTTTCCTTGTTCGGTGGAGACCAGCCTGAGGCGCATCGCACACAGGACCGCCTGTGTGCGGCTCTGCACGCCCAGCTTCGCTAAAATATGCTTGACATGCGTCTTGACAGTATCCTCGGCAACCTGTAGTTCTCGCCCGATTTCCTTGTTCGAGCGGCCCTGGACCAGGAGGCGCAGCACCTCTGTCTCACGCTCGGTTAACACCTCTGTCGCTTCGGGCGTCCGTATTGTGTGCAGCAAGTAGGCCGAGGCTTGCGGAGTGAGTTGGACCTGCCCCGCAGCGGCAGCCTTGATGGCTCGGCGCAGTTCAATAGCCTGGATGTCCTTGAACAGATAGCCAATCGCCCCAGCCTTCATCGCACCGATTACCGCCGCGCTTTCTAACACACTCGTCAGGGCGACGACCTCGGTCTCCGGCAGTTCCTTACGGATGGCCGAAGTGGCCGCGATTCCGTCCATCACGGGCATGAGCAGGTCCATCAGCACGACATCAGGGTGCAGTTGTCGTGAGAGTTCGACCGCCTCTGCCCCATCAGACGCCTCACCCACCACAGACAGTTCCGGGTCGCGCCCCAGGAACCTGCGCAGCCCCTCGCGCACGACACTATGATCGTCGGCAATCAACACACGAATCGCCATTGACCCTTCTCCTTTCGAGTGGGGTGGTCCTGCCACGAAAGGGTGAGACCTCGTTCACCCGTGCAGGCAATGCGCTGAGTAGCGCTTCATCTTATACTTGTCTCAGGAGCAGGTACGCAAAGAACCGGGTTCATCCACGATTTCAGGAACAGAGTACCCGTGATTAGTTTGCTCGCTCCCAGTGTATCACAGCATGGCGCACAAACGCTACGGAGTACACCTGAGTTGCATGACGAAGATGACCAATTTGCTGCTACCATTTACTCACGGGGTAGATGCCTCTGCTATTACCTACGCTTTCGCGTTGGCGCAACGCTCCCATTCCACCCTGGTGGTACTGTCACTGATCCGTCTTCCAGAGACGCCCAACACCCGAAAGCCACGCCTGGAAGCCATCCAGCAATCCAGGGATTTTTTGGAATTCGTGCAGCACAAAGCGACAAGACAGGGTGTGCCTATTGTCCGCGTCGAGCTGTACACCCACCATACCGTGCGCAGTATCCGCACCCTCGCTCAGGAAATGGAGTGCGCTGGCATCCTGCTATTTGTCCATCGTGGGACCGGGGTGCTGCTCTCAACGAGTGAGGTGAAGCAGCTTCTGGAGGATGATAGCCTTCCCCTCTACATTGCTCCTTTGCCCTCGAATGAGAGTGGCTACCCCAGGTTGAGATGGCTCTCTCACTGGTTCAGCAGGTGAGAGGGGAGAGGAAGTGCTTCTCATCGAGTCGATACCCTTTCACCAACTCTTGAGCAGATGCGCGATCTTCCCGTGGGGTGTGAGTTCGTAGCGGATACGGTCGGGGTTGATCTCCCCGATCTGCGTCGCGTGCTCGGCAGTAAGCACCACGTCGCGTGGGTGAACAGTCTGCCAGATATGCTCCGCTGAGCCTGTCCCCTGCGGCCGATAGACAAAGCGGGAGGCCAGTCCGGCCTTACGCGCCAACAGCGCCGCTTGTTTCAAGGTGGCTTTGGCTGGTCCATCTTCCAGGTAAGGGTCCACTACCTCGAACAGCTGCGGGACGCGCTTCGCCCTCGGCTGGGCGAGATATAAAAACACCACTGGCTTCCCGCGCGCATGGTTGATGGCGGCATCGATCACAGCGTCATTGTGTTCGTCACCGGCGACCAGCACAGCGAGAAGCGAATCTGGCATGCGTCTATCCAGATAGAGGGTCACCATGGGCGCGCGGCCCTGCCTATAGTTGACGTAGGCAACGCCCATCCCGGCAAATGCGACGGAACACCCAAAGACGGTCGCCAGTGGCTGGGAGACGATGCTGATCGACCAGGCCAGCACGACCAGAAGCGTGGTTAGCACGCCCAGCCAGAAATCGAACTCCCGCCACACGACCGCTATCTTGTTCCTAAATAGAGAGAAATTAGCTGGCACTGTCCCGTCCAGAGAGGCGCTATGCCCATTGAAGAGGGACAAGAGAAGCCGGGACTTAGAAACGGAGAAGTTCTGGAACCTACCGCCCTTTATAATAGAACCATTCCTGCCAGCATCATGATTACGCCTCTGTTGAGAAAGGAGGTCGGCCTGAGCGGTCTTCCGTTCACGGTACCGGATGATATCCAGTCCAATGCATGTCACGGTGAAGGCTCCCAGCAGCCCGAAAGCGTACATATCACCCAGAATGTTGATCTCGCCATGCACGAGCAACAACACGGCAATGGGAATGCCCGTCGCCAATGCGATCGACCAGTGCGGCGTGCCGCGGAATCGGTTGCGCCTCAGGATAAATTCGGGGAAGAATTCCATGCGCGCGAGGGCCAGGAAGACGTGATAAGCTCCAATCAGGGCGGTATTACTGGCGAACGCCAGAATCAGGCTGGCACTAATCGCCACTTCCGTCTGCAAGACGAGGTTTCCCCAGTGTCCACCCAGCAACGAGAGAAGCTGCGTGGAAAGTACGGGATTGGCCGCCGCATCCTGTTGCAGCAGAGTTGCCAGGATCGTCAGCAGCGGACTGGTCACGCCAATGGTGATAACTACGAATAGCAGCGCCAGGCTGATAATCTTCTTGCGGGGCGTCTTCATCGAGGGTGAGAGTTGCGAGATGCTCTCCAGGCCGGAGAATGCCAGAAATGAACCCGCAAACCCGACCAGGATCGATGTGGGAGTGAGGGAGGCGTGGGCGAACATGCTGGCGAAGAGGGAGGGAAACTCTGCCACGGGGACATGGGTAAAGACGGTCCAGATGATGACGAGATCACTAACAAAGGCGATAAGCGCTCCGACCAGGCTCACCTTCGCGCTTTCGCTAATGCCGACCCAGTTCAGCACTCCCAGCAGCACCAGTATGCAGATAGTGATCTCCAGGATAACGGGGCCAATGGCGGGGAACACGACGCTGAAGTACTGGACCGCCGACAGGCAACTGATGGCAGCCGTAAGGAAGTAGCTTACCAGAATGAACATGCCTCCCAGCGCTCCTACCCAGGAGTTGATCGCCTGCGCTGCGACCGACACCACCCCTCCGCCCTCCGGGAAACGCGCGCTTACTTCAGCATACTTGAGGGTGAGCAGCACAAACACCGACATGGTGAGCAGCACGAAAAATCCGGCGAGGTTGCCGACACGCCCATAGAGGATACCCGGAACGTAGTAGATGGAAGAGCCAATATCGGCGAAGACCACAGCCCAGCACAGCAAAGGACCCAGCTGACCGACGCTTGAATGCTTCCCATCTCCTTTGGGCTGTGATATCGCCTGTGCCATAGATATGCTCAACTGTCTTTCTTCGCGAAGACGTTTGCTAGCGTGCCGACAAAAAACGATGATTTCATCCGTCGTTTAGTACGCCGGTGGCCGATGCACTGACCCCGGTGCAGTTTACACGCGAGATGGGTTCTGCGCCTGCTTCATGTTGAGACAAGTATAGCGGAGGTAAGCTCCTTACGGCATCGCCCAGAGAGGTGAACGCGATCTACCCCTTTAGTGGTAGAACCATCTCACTCAAAAGGGAGAGGTTGACTTTATGCTCAGCTTGATGTTACTCTACTATGGGGGAAGCCAGAAAAGGCGAGTGCTATCGCTCATTTCATCATGCCGGCGAGAAAGGTCGGGGGGGGTGTTTGCTGGTTTCTAGCACCCTGCCCGATGACTTCCATCCAATAAGACAAGGTTGTTTATTGGAATCCTTGTAAAGAAACGAGGTTCGAGGTCATGAAACGCCGACTGATCTTCCTTATGGTGCTGCTTACGCTGGTAAGCGGCCTGACGCTGGCTTTCTCGCCAGCGGCTCGCGCTGAAACGCGGTCTGCCCAAATCTCCAGTAGTTGTATCAATGCCAGCCAGACCAATACGCTCACCGGAAATATTGGTGGGGCTAACTACCTGATCGAAGTCCCTTCAAACTGGAATGGAACGCTGGTACTCTACAGTCACGGCTACGTATTTCCCGGCAACCAACTCAAGGCGCAAGATGCCGGTGATCCTTTGACCGAGGCGGCGCTGTTGCAACAGGGCTACGCGCTGGCGGGATCATCTTACAGTCAGAACGGCTGGGCGCTGCAACAGGCATTCCACGATCAAATCGCTCTGTTGGATTTCTTCAACGCGACCTGCGGCCATCCTTCGCGCACAATTGCCTGGGGGCATTCGCTGGGCGGCATCATCACGGCTGGCCTGGTGCAATTGAACCCCAACCGGTTCGCGGGCGCGCTGCCCATGTGCGGAGTGCTTGCCGGAGGTATTGGGACGTGGAACCAGGCGCTTGATGGTGCGTTCGCATTCGATGTGTTGCTGGCGGGGAATGCGCTGCCCATCGTACACTTACCCGCTGACCCCACAACGGCATTCGATCAGGCCGAGGGCGTGCTGCAATCGGCACAGGGTACCCTCCAGGGTCAGGCGCGTATCGCACTCATAGCAGCACTGGGAGACATTCCTGGCTGGTTTACCACCGGTTCGCCGGAACCAGCAAGCACTGATTTCACCGCGCAGGAGGTGAATCAATTCACCTGGGAAAGCAAGGTTGACTTTCTTTTCGCGTTCTTCGCGCGCGCTGAACTGGAGGCACGCGCTGGCGGCAATCCCTCATGGAACACCGGCGTGAATTACCACGATCAACTGGTTGATTCGGCCAGCAGTAAAGAAGTGCGAGCGCTGTATAAGCAAGCAGGGCTGAACCTGAATAAGGACCTGGATGCTCTGAACGCGGCCCCGCGCATCAGCGCTGACCCCGGAGCGGTATCGTACTTGAACAAGTACATCAGCTTCGATGGTGATCTGAACATTCCGGTGCTGACCATGCATACGACTGGCGACGGGCTGGTCGTGAACCAGGACGAGCAGGCATATGCCAATGTGGTTCAAACAGAAGGCGATGCCAGTTTGCTGCGCCAGGTCTTTGTGCATCGCGCGGGACATTGCGCATTCACTCCGGCGGAAACGCTGACAGCCTTCCAGACGCTCATTAACCGTTTGAATACTGGCAAGTGGGCCAATACCACCAATCCCGACTTGATGAACACGGAAGCAGCCGCGCTGGGTTCGACCCTGAACGTTGCGCCGCCCGCTTTCATCAGCTTCAAGCCAACCATGTTCTTACGCCCGTTCTTCAACCGTAATTAAAGCGATACGCTAGAATCTGAGTTGGAGGGAGAAAAGGTGTTGGTTGTGCAGCCGCCGGCTG
>DASTKD010000229.1:0-4684 GCA_035716135.1 Ktedonobacteraceae bacterium | reverse complement strand
CAAGCGCACGATCAGCCCGTTGTCCTGATTCTCTTCGCTGCCCTTATGTAGTGGCGATACCGGCCAGAATACCTGCATGGCAAGCTGTGTTCCCAGGGTAATCGTCGCGCCCTGGCGAAGCTGCGCATAGGGAATATTGCGCTCGCTGATGGTACGCCGGTAGAGGGCATAGCCAGCGTTGGGATGCAGCATACCCGCGTCAACGGCTTCTCCTACCTGGTAGCGCGAGACGATGTCTTCCAGCCCCACCAGTTCATCTTGCCTGGGCGAAGTCAATATCACCATATCGAGCCTATGCTGCCAGAACGGCAGGCGCGAATCCAGTTCAGTTGCCAGCGCGGCTGCATCCAATCCGCCATCAATGAGCGCGGTCTTGTTGTCGGGCGTCTGTATCAGGATAGCCTCGCCCTGTGATTGCTGTCCGCCAGGAGCAACATTCAGAAAAGTGATGGTTAGCGCGTCGCTGGTTCGCGCCGCCACCGCGGTGGTGCCAGTTGCCAGGATGAAGACCAGCGCCGCGCCGAGTTGCAGCATACGCCAGATACGCTTTGATAGAAGAGGTGGACCGATTTTCAAATGACCTGTTTGCTGTTGCTGTGTCGGCCAGCGATACAGCAACAGACTGGCAACCAGAATGAGCAGCGCGTAATACGTCAAGGCTACATTAGCCGTCATGGTGTTTATTGGAATGGATGCGTTGGGTCGCGCCGCGCACCACGTCACGACCTGTATCACATACCAGAGCAGAGGCCAGATCGTCCAGGCACACACCATACCGGCGGGCAGCCAGATCGCACCGACCAGGCAAACGAACAGTCCGAGTACAATTAACGCGGCCAGGAGTGGGACTATCAGGAGATTGGAGAGGGACGCAACCAGGGATGCCTGGTGAAAGGTCAGCGCGAATACTGGCAAGGTGGCGCTTTCGGCTGCCAGCGTGACCATGACGACCTCGATTAGAAAATAACAGAACCTGATATGTTCAAATCGCTGAAATGGCCGCATCAGGGGTGGTGTCAATACGATGATGCCCAGCGTGCCAAACATGGACAGCAGGAATCCGGCATCCCACAAAACAAAGGGGTCAAATGCACTCATGAGCAACGCTGCCAATGCCAGCGCGTTATAGACATTGTAAATACGCCCAAAACGTGGCGCGAGCGCAAGCGTTATACCCATAATGCCAGCGCGTAGAGCGGCAGGACTGCCGCCACTCAAAAAAGTGTAAGCCACAATGCTGACGACCACCAGCCCGGTTGCCAGAATCTGCCCCCTGTTCTTGCGCTGCTTCTCGGCTGGAAGCAATGGTTGAAACTGCTTTTTGCGCTTCACAAAAAGGCGGGATGTATTATCTTTCACCAATCCTGCCAGAATAGTGACCTTGAATCCCGAAGGCGCGATCAGGTGCGCCGTGCCGGTCACGTTGAACAGTGGAATCAAGGGCATGAGCGATGGTGTGCGCAGGCTCAGCACGATGGCGATGAGTAGCGCGGCCATTGGCTGGGGCAGCACGCGCGTGATGATGGTTGCCAGGAAGATGCGCAGGCGGTAGAGCGCGGCAATCAGTGGGTTGCCTCCCGACTGGTTGACAGAGATGCGCGGAAAACTCATGCTGGCGAAGATGTTCGGGCCACTCGTCGGTGGGCGTGGCTGGAGATTGCCCAGCAGCTCGATGGTATCTCCATACTGTGGAGCGTAAGGATCGTTAATTGCGTTGCCTGGTATTTGTACCTCTATCAGCCCGCGCGTGTTTCGCCAGGTCGTTCCGTTATCGAGGCTGAGTGTGCTGACCGCGACCATCAACAGGCGGCTATGCGCCTCCAGTTTCGGCTCATCGGTGATGTTCCCTGTCAATTCTAGCTTTTTGCTGCCAATAAACGCGCTGATGGCGCTGTGATCTCCAACCGGGGAGACCTGCGCATAACGCCACGCTCCGAGCAGAAGCAAACACATGAGCAAGGAGATCAGCCTGATCTGGCTGCTGCGCCAGAAGATGATGCCACTGAGCAGGCTCAACGCTGCCCCGACGAGCAGCGCGGTAGAGGGTAGCAGCGCCCAGGCGTCCAACACGATGCCTGCCAGCCATGCCAGGGCGACCGCGACCAGCACGAAGCCACTCAGTTCAATGCCATTCTTTCTACTGCTTATCATGCGTTGCGCCTAAACAGTCACGCTGTTTTTTATTTTGTCGTAGATCGAGCGGCTTACCACCTGGAGCAGTTGATCGATGGAGGTGAAAGGGCCATGCTGTGTGCGGTAATCGATGATTTTTTGCGCGGTTGCGCTGCTGACGTGCAGCGCCTGGCGCATCTCGTCGATACTGGCGCTGTTGATATTGATGATCTGTCCCGCCTGTCCGGTTGTCACCGTAGCATTGCTGTTTGGTCCCGGCACGCCGCCCTGATAGGTCGGCGGCGATTCGCCGACCGCCAGCACATAGACTTCCTGACCATCGGTTAAGGGAGCCGCGAGGTTGAGCGAGACGAGATCAGCCTGTGGCAACGCGCCGCCTGCCGCCTGCAACAACTGGTAGACGCGCGCCCCTGCTGGCAGCGTATAGACGCCGGGATGTTTGACCGAGCCGGTTACATAGATGTGCAGTGCGCCGCCGGTCGCGGTCGCGGTCCCGCTATTCTGGCCGGAAGCATTGAAAGATTGTTGCGAAATGCTCGCCGGTGGCGAGGCTGAAGAAGCTGATGGTGTTACAAACCAGATGATATAAATAGACCCCGCCAGTATGAGTGTAATTCCGCCAGCGACCACGCGCGCGAACAGCTTTTTTGACGAGGGCTTGAGCGGGAGAAGCGGGGAAGGGTTTTCTTCGGCGAAAGGTGCGGGTGTGCCATCAGGGGGAACGACAGGCAGTGGCTGCGTTTCTTGTTGATAGACGGGCAAGGAAAGGGGTGATGAAGTGGTTTTGTGAAACTGGCTAAACTGGCTTCTCTGCTGCATTGCCCAGGTCCCTCCGACGTAAACTCATCGGCGCAAGCATAGCAGGTTAAAGAGATCGTTGTCAATAGAAAATTGATGAATTTATGTTGACGGTTATGATATAATCCTGATGAAGTCCCCGTAGCTTAGTGGATAGAGCGCTCGCCTCCGAAGTGAGAGACCGCAGGTTCGATTCCTGTCGGGGACGCTTATCATTCCCTCTCTTTTTTCTTGCACCGATTGCTTCTTCCTGCTTGCCATAAACTGGCTTTCTCAACCCATGTGAGAAGTTGATGAAATCTGGCGTATATTATGCAACGCCGTATTATCCCATAATCTTGAAGAAGGTAAGCTCTTGCGGCGTCGAATACCCGGCAGCATGGTGGGCTGCCATTGGGAATCCAGAGCCGGTTCACGCTTTGGGAGGAGAACCTGATTCCCCGAACGTATTTTATTGTCCCAGGAGGAAACAATGCCAAGGAAACCCCGTTCGCGCGTTCTCGTAATATCTTTTTCGGCCCTGGCGGTGCTGCTCATGATTTTGAGCGCCTGTGCTTCGGGCGGAACCCCAACCACTGGCACCACGCCCACCACAGGCGGCGGTACGCCCGTCAAAGGTGGCACCTGGATAGATGACCTGTATGAAGAGCCGGATTCGCTGATCCCCAACGCTTCTAGCGAAACCTTCTCGCAGATGGTGGACTTCGCGCTGTACGCGCCGCTGGTGTATGGCACCCCGCAGGGCCAGTTGCAGCCCGGTCTGCTGACCGAAGTGCCGACCGCCGCCAATGGTGGCATCAGCACTGACCTGAAGACCTGGACGCTGCATTTCCGCTCCGGGCTGAAGTGGTCCGACGGCCAGACGCTGGACGCGCGCGACATGGATTTCACCTGGAAGTTGTGGAGCAATGCCAAATTCGCTACCTACAACCTCATCAACAACCAGGACATCGCCAGCGCCGATGTGTCCAGTGACAACCTGACCATCACCTTCCACTTGAAGAATCCGTTGATCTCCTTTATGTCGAACTGGGCGGACGGCTTCTATGGCCCGATGCCGGCTCATCACTTCGCCAGCATGGACCCTGGTTCCATTCTCAAGTCGCCCGACAACCTGAACCCCTCGGTGGTGAGCGGGCCGTTCACGATGAGTGAGAGCAAGCCCACCGACCACTACACCGTCGTGCGCAACCCCAACTACTACCAGGCGGCGCAGGGTCTGCCCTACCTGGACAAAGTCATTTTCCGCATCGTGCCGGATCTCAACACCGTAACCACCGACTTGCAGGCGGGCAACATCGACTCGGCCTACTTCCTGGACGTGTCCAAAGCTCTGGTCTACAAGTCGTTGAGCAATTACTCGGTGGTGGCCGACCCCAAGACCTATAGTTTTGAGTCGCTCTACTTCAACTTCAACAACAAGCCGCTTGCTAACAATGTGGACGTGCGTAAAGCCATGTCGATGGCCGTCGACCAGACCACCCTGATCCAGGTAGCGCGACGCGGGTTAGGCGGCCCATTGTGTACCGACCACACGGCGACGCAGAATCCCGGCTACACCCAGGGCATCCAGTGTCCCAAGTTTGACATTACTGCCGCCAATGCCTTGCTTGATGGCGATGGCTGGGTGAAAGATAAGACCACCGGGGTGCGCAGCAAGAACGGCCAGAAGCTGGAGTTCCAGTATTCGACGACGGCGGGCAACCTGTGGCGCAGTGATGACCAGTTGATTAACCAGCAGAACTTCCTCAAG
>DASTKD010000228.1:0-6124 GCA_035716135.1 Ktedonobacteraceae bacterium | reverse complement strand
GGTGAATATCATTGGCAGACCACGCATCGTACATCGAATTAGGCGCGCGCCCGACCGCCGCGCTCAAGCGGAACAACCGCTTAGCCGCGCTCGGATTGATCCTCTGGATTTTACGCGCCGCCGTATCTAACTTGGTCTGTGTATCAGCTATAAAACTCATATACTTCGTCCTCCGCGAACTTGACTCTATGCCCATACCTGAACATTATGGTATTTATATTTAGCAGACTTTTTCTCCTTCTCAAGCCATTTATTCCAATCCCACTTCTGACTATCCATATGCTGGATAAGATGATAGCGACGAATGAGCTTTTGAAGGACATCTTTGACAGCTTGCTCTGTGACATTCTTACAGAGTTCGCGGTAGTAATTGACCCCCACAAAGTTCTTAAACTCATCTAGCCGACCGTCAATATAATTCACAGCCTGTAAGAAAGACTGATTCTCGGTCTGGCAAATCCGCTCCACTTCAAATTGAATGAGCATATCTTGTACTAGATACTCGACGAGCAACTCAGAGATCGTCGATTCAGGAAGCATCTTCAGTTCATCTTGTAAGAACACAATCGTCTGTAACTCAGATGATATTACTTTTGAGCGACCTTTGTTCAACCTATCAGTAAGCACGCGAGGCCAGTACTGGAGTACCTGAAACCATGTATGACGCAGTCGTTCATAATTATTCACATGGATTGGATATAACCGCTCACCAATTGTTACATTGATTTGTAGTCCTTTTTCCGGTGGCGTTGGTTTAGGTTGCCCTTGCTGTCCCACTGGTGGCATTGCTGGTTGATGTGGTGGCGTTGCATGTTGCTCTCTGGCTGGCCGTGCTTGCTGCTCTACCAGTGGCATTGCCGGAAGAGTCGGAGACAACGCCGGCTGGTATGGGGCCATTTGTGATGCAGCCGGAGGAACCGAGTTCCGTGCTTGCGGTTGCACAACCCTTGTCGGCACTATCGGAGGAACTGAATTTGGCGCAGGTGGAGGAGCCGGATTGGGCGCTGGCTGACCCCGTTGATCTGGTTGTACTGTTCCAAAAGTAGAATTTGGGTTTGTCGCCTGCCCCTGGGGTTGTTGTGGCCCTGTTGGCGGCTTTGACTGCCCGGCATTGGTTTTTTTGCCCACTATCGGTAAATTGTCTCTCCAGGAAGTTTTCGTCCGCTCGCGCCAGCCTTTCCATTCTTTATTTATCAAATCAGGCCATATTCTACTCGAAGTGGCCGTATCGACATCTTTGAGTGTATTATCACTCGCCTGCTTAAAGAGCGTTTGGAGGTACGCATCCAACTCAGCTTGAGGCTGCTTCGTGGATTCATACTTGTATATTCCGCGAAGCAGGTAGGGGATCAGGCGAGAGAGATTCTCCGTCAGTGTTGCTCCTGCGCAAGCCGCCAGAGCATTCAGCAAGTCCCACGCCGAAACGACGTGAGCGCCTTCAAAAACGCTCAGTACCGTTTGAAGGTCAGGTTCAGTTTTAATCAGAGCCACCAGGTGAGGAGCCATCTCTTCGATGAAGGTCTGCCAGATATTCTGCCCGCGCTGCTGGAGTTGTGGCACCAGATATTCTAATGCCGGCTTAATGTTCAGAAGCAACTCTTCATCAAATACCTTGCTCGTGAGAAACGTGTGGATGACCAGCCAGGCGTTGACCGCTCTGGCGATGCTGTCAGAAGGCGCAGCGAGATTATTACTTTGCTGAAACTGCTTCAGGAGAGTAACCGTGTTCTTATACATGAGCTGTTTCGGTGTGAGGGTAAGGATAAATTCCTGCAAGTAGGTCATCAACGAGAGAGAGGCGCTGCGTGCCGCCAGCACCTCTGGCGAACAACCTGCTACCACGCGATCAAATTCTTTCAGCGTGAGTTGGTAGGGGGTCTTGAACGGGACAATGGCGAACAATGCCTCAATCACGCCCGGGTCCTTTGGCACGGCGTTCAACAAATCCAAAAGCAAGCCCACTCGATTCGGATAACTGTATTCTGGCGTATTGTTTTTAGTGGCTTGCTCATCGAAAATGATGATAGCCTTGAACAAGCTCAACATCACATTGATGAAGTCCTGATTCCTGGACTGGCTCCCCTGCTGTAGTGTCTCACACATGAAAGGTACGAATTTCTTTTCATATGTTTTGATAGTAGGAATCGCATACCTGGGAATCTCGCGCTTTGACAGATTAAACATAGGGACATATTCCCAACCAGCAGGCAAATCGAGTTTGAGTACCTTGTCCAGTTTGTCCCAGGAGGGGAGGGAGAGCCAGGGCGACATATCTTCTCGCGTCGGCAGGGGTTGCATCCGTTTCGCGCAACTCAACAGCCAAAGTTGGAAAGGCCACAAACCATCGGTAATGATCTGCTTGTAGAGCGGCTCTTGCGCAAATTCGGTCAGCATCCGCTGGTAAATGTCAGGATGGGTGGACGGATTAGCTATAACGTCCAGCACCTCTGTGCCTTGCCGGGGGAGGTTTCCCCTCGCAAGCTCGGTCTGCATGTTCGAGAATAGATATTCAGCTATACCATTAAGAAACGTTAGTTGCGCATTGCGTGTTTGCTCATTGAATCTCATTTTAGCTTCTCCAGAACTTGCTGAAACACCTCTTTGCCACGTGGCTTCCAGTAGTCAGGATATTTGAGCAAGAGTTGGGCCGCCTCCACTTGCACGGCCGGATCGAGCAAATCTTCCACATTGTCAGCCGGGTGCAGCACCATATCTTCCAACTGTTTGACGGTGAGTTCGCCAAAGCGAAAGCGACGCTTGAACAGTTCAATCAGGTCTTCCACACCAACATACTCTCGCCGCTCTAGCTCGTCAATCAGCTTGTAGAGCTTGTCGGTATTGCTACTGACCAGCGAGTTGACAGCAACGGTGACATAACGCTGGATATCCTCGGAGACTAGTCTGGTTGCCTGTTCGGGCTGCACTTGAAGCCGGGTGAGATCTTGTAACTCGGATCCATTGATCGTGCCGGCAATGAGGACTTCGCTCTCTTGCGTATCGCTCTCATAGGTGGTAAAGGTCAGGTTGGGCAGCAACTGCCCGGGCAACGTGTGAGTGAGACCATAGATCAGGGCAGCAATCAGCGTCGAATGGCCTCGCATGGTGATATGCGGCGGCAGGCCCTGGCCGAGAATCAAAACGAGCAGTTTTTGCAGTTTATCGCTGATTTGGCCGAAGTTAAAGCTGGTCTGAGAGTGTTGTACGTAGTTGAGGATACGGCTGTAGGGGATTTTCCCCAGAGTCGTTTCGTTGGGGGAGAGACCCTGCTCAGAGTCGACCCACAGTTCGGAGCAGTACCAGAGACGAATGGCATCGCGCGCGGTAAACGAGCGTGGCAGGCCGGCGATCAGGTGCGCGAAAAAGACTCCATTGCGCCCCACCACGTCCTGACCGGTAAAGACCTTGCGGATAAGCAGGCGCTCATCTCCGTTATATACAAAGGAGAGCGAGATCGGCGCGATACGACTATTGAATTCGCTGGCGGGAGCGCCTTCCGGTGGCTCGTAGCTTAGAAAGCGGTTGACGCGACGATAGCGCATCCCCTGTGTATCATACAAACCCTCGGAGGCAGCGCGCACGCGGAAACCCATCGGCATCGCTCCCAGACCAGCCGTGGACCAGGTAAACCACAGTTGGTCCAGCTCAAGCTCGGTATTTCCTGCCATTCCTCGCCCTCTTTCTATTGTTTTCTATGCTAGAAACTGCCCGCGATTGTTCAGGCGGCCTCGATACAGCCCAATTTCCATAAAATCCAGAGAAAAGGGTCTAAACAGTGCAATGGTTCGATACGGATATATTTGCCGTTGCTGTCCGGCGGCCCGCCCGTTGCGGAAGCCGCGAAAAAGTTGACGCTCGAAAAACGCCCGCTTATTTTTAAGATCGTCTGCTCGTCATAAGCGCGCAAACATGCCTCTACTTCCTCGTGCATACGGGCGAAATCCTTTGGGTGCGCCTTGCCGTCATACACTATTTTTTGAAAGATCAGATAATTGCGTTGATCGGAGACCGGTATAGTATACCTGAGCAAATCAGACTTGGAAAGCGTGATAGCCGTTGGGATACTGATATTCTCGCCGGGCCGGATGCGCTGGTATTGCTCGTAGCGATACATGATATTAGCCAGCACCTCATGCGCGGAGCGAGCCGAGATTGAGGCGGGATCGGGTTGCAGGTGGCGGGGTAAATGCCGCCGCACCCGTTCCATCGTGACCGGGTCGGCCAGGTAAATGATAGCATCGGCCCGCAGGATATGCTCCCCGAACTGGACAATCAAAGTAGGGTCGGCGATTTCTTCTCCTGAAATATCATAGAAGAGCAGGTTGAAAGCGCGCGCGGAACCTGTTTTACCCTCGCTAATCGTCAACTGGTACACCAGGGGATCGCTCTGGAGCGGTTCGCCAGAAGGCCCGAACTTGCCGGGCAAGGTGCCACCAGGACGAGCATTCTTTTCTTGCAGGATAGGAGTGTAGTATACATCGTGGTACTTACGGTCCGTTCCGGGATTCAGACTGATCAGGCGCGTACTGCCATTGCCCGCCTGCATGATAACGCCGCGTTTGAGCTGATCGATGAGTACGGCGATGTAGTGCGTTTTTCCCGCAGAGGTATCGCCAACAATGGCAATGTTGAGCGTTTCGTCAACCTCGCGCTCCGGGAGCAATTTATTGCACAGGGGACAGACACGCCGCGCCAGCACGGTAGTATACTTCTTCCCCTCAAGTTCCGCCGCCCAGAAGCGCGAGTATAAGTAACGAGGCGTACCACGACGTGGCGGCCTGTACAAGAGCATGGTCTCCTGCGTCAGCGAGGTGATCGGCATGTCGCAGGGGTGAGACTCCTTGCGACAATAGGGGCAGCGTATTTTATAGAATGGACTGACGAGCGCCATAGCTAATACCTCGCTGCCGATAAGTAGTTGAGTTTCCACAAAATCCAGATGAAAGGATCGAGGCAGCGATGCGGCTCGATGCGCGGATAGATGCCGGAGCTATCGGGTGGATGGCCTGTAGCAGAGATGGCAAAGAAGTTGACCTGCTCAAAACGGTTGCTCATCTGGAGCAAGGCATTTTCCCCGTATCTTTTAAGAATAGAACGCACTTCCCCATCAACATGTTTAATATCATCGACGTGCGCCTTGCCATCATAGGCAGGGCGGTACATCAGCCAGTAATTAGGCCGCACTGTTTCTGGAATGATATGCTGGAGTACATCCGCCTTAGAAATACAAATGGCGGTAGGAATACTGATGCTTTCGTCTGGCCGCACTCTATTATATTGCTCGAGACGATACATCACCGTTGAGAGTACTTCTTCGGCTGTCCTGTTCGGCACTTGCTGTGTAGCTTTGGCTTCCGAGGGTAGCTGCTGGAAAATGTGCTCCATCGCCATAGGGTCAGCGAGGTAGATGATGCCATCGGCTCGCAGCACATGTTCGCCAAATTGCACCAGGGCCGTATTGTTCGCTAAATCTTCGCCCGAAATGTCATAAAACAGCAGGTTAAGCATACTGTTCGCGCCGGCGGCACTATCTTGAATGATTAACTGGTAAACCAGTGGCTCAATTCTGGTTGGATTGCCCTGCGCATCGAATCTTCCCGGGCGTGTATTAAAGGCGGCTGTGCGCTGCTGGATAATCGGGTCATAATATATCTTCTTATAATTATCGCCTGTCGCTTTATTGCGAGGTCTGAGCTGTACAAGCCCCCTGCCATTTTGCGTCAAAGCGCTTCGCCTCAACTGATCGATCAGTGTAGCAATATAGTGTGTTTTACCTGAGCTAGAATCGCCAATGATGGCAATGTTCAGATTGTCGCACATCTCAATGCCCTCGAACAACAACTGGCTGCACGATGGACACTGGCGAACCGCCATTTCTCTTGTGAATTCCTCACCATTCAACTCTTCAATGAAGGTGCGCGACTTGACGTATTCCCCGGTATTAAGCATGGGTGGCTTGCGGAGTAATTTGCCGGGATTAGCGGTAGAGTAGACGGCACAATCGCCAGGGTGGAATGAGTTGCGACAATATGGGCAACGGATTCTAAATGTTGGACTTACTAACGGCATGATTGATGATCCCCTCGTCTATGTTGCTGATCTCCCGGAAAACAATACAGTAAAAATG
>DASTKD010000227.1:0-20753 GCA_035716135.1 Ktedonobacteraceae bacterium | reverse complement strand
AGTAGAGGAGACCCTTGCGGTCGCCTTCCCGCCCCTGATACCTCTTTTCGCGTCGAAGGACATAGACCTTCTAAAAATTCTAAAAAATTGGGCTTGCCAATCCTCTCTATTGTATGGTATACTCACCATGACTACGTGTGTCTTCTGCTCATTTACGGCATTCCGTAGAAAGGCGTTTGAAATGGCTCTCAGGAGCGATGAACTACACTATAATCTACAACACCTCAATGGTATGCTGACCACCCATGAAGCGGCCAAACAACTTGATTTGAGTTACTGGCATTTTATGCATCTTGTGGAAGCCGGACGCATACCGGGCGTGCGCGTTGTAGACCGGTGGCTCTTCTCTCCCGATGACCTCGACGATTATAGACGCAGCAAGTATGGCGAACTGGAAGACATGGCAAGAACGGCTCTGGAACACCCGGCTATTGATCTGACAGAGAAGCAAGAAACCATTTGCCGTTTCCTCACCAGTAGTGAAAGACCATCCGAAATCGCGCGTAAGCTAAAGCAATCTCGCCAGGCAGTCCACTCACAGATAACCCTGATTAAAGAAAAAGTCTCGCGTATCCAGCCTCAAAAATCCCTCTCATCCTCTCCATCAGAAGTTCCATCGCGGCCATCACGCATGAGAAAAGCGCCAATTCCGTTGCGCCCGCCTAAAAAGTAA
Organism: Ktedonobacteraceae bacterium; assembly: GCA_035716135.1. Lineage (GTDB taxonomy): Bacteria > Chloroflexota > Ktedonobacteria > Ktedonobacterales > Ktedonobacteraceae > CF-113. Next base: position 20,080 of record DASTKD010000227.1, on the reverse strand, counting down.
GATGTATAACGAAAACCTTAATCGGCGCTGTCAGGTTCCGCAAGCGGTTGTTTGCGTGCCCTATCTATTTCTGCCCCCACAAAGCGATACCCGACACCTGGCTCAGTGAGTAGATAACGCGGGCTGGCGGGATCAGGCTCCAGCTTCTGGCGTAAGCGGTTGATATACACACGCAAGTATTCGGCCTCTCCGCCATATTCAGGCCCCCAGATACTTTGTAGGAGCATACGGTGTGTGAGTACTTTGCCTGCATTGGCAACGAGTTGCTTTAGAACAGAAAACTCAGTGGGCGATAAGCGTATCTCGGCTCCCCGTAAACGCACAATATGCCCTTCCAGGTCGATTTCAAGGTCGCCAAAATGCTTGATGCCTCCTGCGGGCGGTGTGCCTTCCCACCCGGTACGGCGCAACACCGCGCGCACACGGGCCAGCAGTTCTTCCACTCCAAAGGGCTTGGTCAGGTAGTCGTCCGCGCCAAGATCAAGCGCCGTTACCTTGTCGCTTTCAGCATCCAGCGCGGTCAATACGATGATGGGAACGGCGGAGTGTTCGCGCACGCGGCGGCAGACCTCGAGGCCGTCCATACGTGGCATCATGATGTCCAGTATCAACAGGTGGGGGTCTTCGCGTTCCCACAGGGCGATGGCTTCCAGTCCGTTGCTCGCTTCATATACCTCGAAGCCGCGCGCGCGCAGATTCCGGCTCACGAAGTCGCATAGCGCCGCTTCATCTTCAGCGAGCAGAATACGCTTTGCCTTCGTTGTCATAAATACCTCCCGTCCGCAGTCGAAAACTCCGATGGAGCAGTATCGACGAGTGGCGTAGTAATTGCTGGCAAGAAAAGCGGCAGTGAGAACGCGATAGTTGTACCCTGCGTGCTGCTCTCCGCCCAGATTGCGCTTTCATGGGCCTCAATGAAGGCTTTGCAGATTGCCAGCCCGAGACCGGTGCCACCGGAGTGCTGCTGGCTGCCATGTCGCGTCCGGTAGAAACGCTCGAACACATGGGGCAACTCGTCGGGGGTAATGCCTGGTCCGTTATCTGTAACGGCTATGACGATGACATTGTCGTGCCTTTCGGCGGTGATTTGCACTTCGCCTTCGCCGTAGATGAGCGCATTAGCGAGGAGGTTGTGGAGTACGACCTCGATACGCGCACCATCTACATAGACCGGAGGGAGGTTTTCGGGGATTTGCGAAGATATCTTAGCGTTCGGGAAACTCATTCGCTCGATCGTCCTGGCTACCAGGTCCTGCACTCGAATGGGTTCGCGGTTGAGAAGGAGCAGTCCGGCTTCCTGGCGTGAGAGGTCAAGCAGGTTGTTTACGAGCTGCGCCAACCTGTCTGCCTCACTGCTGATTGTTTGCAGGAAATGGCGCTGATCGGCAAGCGGCCAGGTGACATCTTCCTGGAGCAACGTCGAGGCGTGGCCTTTGATTGCCGCTAATGGTGTGCGTAACTCATGACCGACCGCCGCCAGCAATGCCGTTTTGAACTCATCAAGCTCGCGCTCGCGTGTCACATCGCGCAGCAGCAGGCCGCGCCCAATAGCTTTTCCTGATTCGTCGCCCACGTCGAACAGGCGTAAATGAATGGCGCGGCGCTGGTTAGATCGTTTGATTTCAACAATCAATTCGGTCGCTTCTGCTGACTCAGCCTGTGATAAGGTGCGCTCGCAATCGATCGGGTCTACCGCCGAAGCGCGCAGCGCATCATACAGTACGCTGATGGGATGACGCTCCAGCGCGACATTGGGTAGGCTAACGATAGCGCTTGCCCCCACATTGGCATACAGCACTATGCCATCGATGCCGGTGAGAACCAGGCCATCGCTCATACTGCCCATGATCGCCTCCAGTTTCTGCTTCTCCTCGCGCAGTCGCACATCGCTGCGTTCATAGAGAATGGCGTGTTCCCAGGCGAGTGTAGCGTAATTGGCGAACGTCAATAGCAAGTCGATCTCATTCTGGTTGAAAGGACGAGGCTCGGTACGATGCACTAGCAGTACTACGGCTCCTGCATGTCGGCTGATGATGGGGACCGCCAGCACTGTGCGAAAACCTTCGTCGTAAGAAAATGATTGCTGTCCGGGAACGAGTACTTTTTGCACTGGTTTGCCATCGCGCAAGGCCAGCACCGGAGCCGAACTCACTCTTTCGGGAGAAAGAGAAAGCGTGTGGTCATAGCGTTCGCTATGGCCGTCGCTCACCAGCACACGCAGCACATCTTGTTCATCAGGTAGTAACAACGCCGCCGCCTGCACATCCACCAGCCGCTGCACCTCGCGGATGATCTTACTGACAACGGCACGCGGTTCAAGCGAGCCGACGACGGCATTCGATGTTTCGAGCAGCGTGCGCAACTCGCCGAGTTTTTCCAGGCCGTCGCGCTCCAGGCGTATGAGAGAGCGTGCCAGATTGCCGACTTCATCGTCGCGCGCGGCAAGTGCGGTCGTGTCCGCCGGCATGGATTGCTCGGAGGTGGGCAGGGACTGGTGTTCGATGGCGAGTGTATGAAGGGGCCGGATGACGCGGATGAGCAACATGAGCCAGAACAGCAGGCCGCCAATAGCAAAGAGCAATGCAACTGTCAGTAGCCAGAGGTGGAACTGTGTGATGACTGCCAGCGCCTCGCTCGCGGGCCTCTGTACAACAACAGCCCAACCGGCATCTGGAACGGGAACAGCGCTGAAAAGCCAGTCCTGCCCATCGGGTCCTGGACTCAGGCGCGAGGCAGTGTGTCCCTGCAATGCCTGCTCGGCTCCTGGCAGTTCGTTGAGAACCATCCATAAATACTGGTTGGGATAAGGTGTAGCGATGAGTTCTCCCCGGTTATCAATGATACTGATAATGAGTTGCCGGTTCTGGCGCTGCTGTGCATCGACTACTTTCTCAAGAGGGACGCTGAGTTGGGCGAGCGAGAGGTTGACTGCTACAATACCAACCAACTGATTGCTATTAGCGTACACGGGTTCAGCGATGATAACCCCGGGTTCGATATGGAAGTTTGTTCCGGTTCCAGTTGCGATACCAACATCAAAAACCGGGCCATGTGTAGGAGTGGTGCGCGCCCTCTGGATGATTTCTTGAGGCGAGAATTCCGCCACTATTCCTGACTGGCACGGCGAACATGAGATGATATAGCCGCCTAACGGATCAAGCCAGTCAACATGATCTACATCGCTGCGAGCCGCCTGGAATGTCTGGAAAATTTTCGCAATTTCATCAGGGGTACGGGCCTGTAGTACAAGCTTACCCAACGCTTCAACCGATTGTTCAGCATTGGTCAGTTGGAGGCTGGTCTGGAGCGCTATTTCCTGCGCCAGCGCCTTGTTGGAAGCCTGGGCATCATTGCTCAGTTGTTGCTCGACTACGGCATTGACTACCACCCCCGCGATGAGTACGACCACGACGAAGAGGAGGTACACGCTCAGCAATTGTACCAGGAGAGAGCGACGCATGAAATGCTGCATAGCCGGTACTCCTCGGTAAGTTCAGACCAGAATATGTGCTACCTGTTTTGAAGCTTCGCCAGCCGGGCGTTATCCTGCTCCAGTTTGGCTCTGGCTTTCACTAGCAACTCGTCGAAGTGTTCCTGCGGCCAGATCACTACGCCGTCCTCGTCGGCGATAATCAGGTCGCCATCGCGTATAATAGTTCCAGCGAGAGAGACAGTTCCACCAACGCGAGAAGGGCCGTTTTTACCTGATGCGATGGGGGTGACGCCCCGGCACCACACGCCAAATCGCGCCTGGCGAATCTCTTGCGCGTCCCGCACCAGGCCATCCGTGACAAGGGCGACGATGCCTGCCTGCTGTAATTCAAGCGCGAGCAAGCCGCCAATGGTCGCGGTACGTGAGGTGTTACCGCCTGCGATGACCAGAACAGAGCCGGGTGGAGGCGCGGCATCGAGAACCTCGCGGATGCACTGGTTGTCGTCCTGACTCGTGAGAGCGACGAAGGCCGGGCCGATCGCTCGCACATCGGAAAAGAGGGCGCGAATCGAGGGAGGCAATACGCCTTGTCCCGCCACTGCATCCGAGGCTAGAGTGGCACTGAGCCACTCAGGGAACTCTTTCATGATACTGCGCCCTCCTCAATTCGTCCTTTGCGTGTCCTGGGAAAATACTTCAGGTTGTACACAAACTCGGATGGTTCCAGTATAACTCATTTTCCGACTTATTCATATATGTTCTTTTGCGTAAAGGGTGCGAGAACCAGGGTGCGGGAAGCTGAGCAAACCCTCACCCTGACTCTTTACTAACCAGGCATGGCGAACGAGATTAGCCCGTCGCCTTGCTCGTAAATTCGTTGGTAAATGTCGTAGACAGATCGATCTGCTTGCCCTGAACAGTAGTGTTCGTCTGTTGCTCAATGCTGAGTACAGAGGCGGGGCCATCGGAAGGCATGTTCCCGTCCGGGCTGAAGATAGCCATCTGGTTCTGCAACGCCGTCACATAGAGGGTCTTGTCCCCGGCGTAGTAGTCGGCTGGCATCATATCGGCGATCTGCGCTGCCGTATGGGTTTGCATCCACTTCAAGGTTTTGACGTAGGCATTCACCAGCTTCTGGACGACATCCTTGTGGCTGTTGACGTAATCGTTTTTCATGAAGAGGCAGATGAAGGGATAGGACCCACCGAGAGCAGCCGTCGTGGACTGCGGTGTGCGCAGGTCAACCAGCACCTTCCCGACACCACTCGACAGGACGCGCGAGATGGTTGGCTCGGTGGTCATGCCAGCGTCGATTCTGCCCTGCTGCAAGGCCGCGATGAAGGTGTCGCCGGCTCCCACCGGGATAAAGTGCGCCTCGGAAGGCCCCAGCCCTGCTTTGTGAAGCAGCGCGATCTGTAGAGCCTGTGTACCCGATCCAAGCTCGGTGACACCCAGGTTCTTACCTTTGAGGTCGGCGAACGAGTGAATCTGATTCGCTTCTTTGGCGGAAACTATTTCGGCTTCACCGGGCGCGATACCCAGTTGCACCACGCACTCGATGTTCTTTCCTGCTGCCTGTAGGTCAATGGTGTGGTTGTACGAGCCTGAGCCGGCCTGTACCTGACCTGCCAGCACCTCGTCTTCAGATGATTGCCCGGATGCCTCGTCGATCAGCGTCACGTCGAGGCCCTGTTGGGCAAAATACCCCAGTCGCTGAGTCAGCTCGTTGGGCAGATAGATTTGCTTGCTCAGCCCACCGACCATAATTGAGAGGTGCGTTACCGTTGTAGTGGTACCATTGCTGGTGGTGGTCGTGGTGGTACCACTACTGCCGCACGCGCTAAGAATGAAAGCCAGGATGATACCGACCGCCAGGCCATATCTTCGTATCCATGAGTTCATAAGTCTGCTCCTTCCGGTCTCTGTGGTTACACACATGTGACCAGTTAGTGTTGTTGATCGATCAACAGATCGGTAAGGTACTCGCTACGGGGACAGGTACCGCAGCTTTTCTACAATGATGCTTTACAAATCCCCCTTTCCCTGGCATAGTCTAAATTGTCGCCTCCACGACTGTACCGGGTCGCCAGCGGAGCAGGCGGCGCTCCAGCGCTGTGATAAGCGCCTCTGATATCAGGGCGATGGCTGCCAGGATGACCATTGCCGCAATGACGCCGTTGTTGTTGAAGTTTTGCCCGGCAGTCTGGATCAACAGGCCGATACCATGAATCGCGCCCACATACTCGCCTACTACCGCGCCAACGAGTGCGAAGCTGAAGCTCGTGTGCATACTGGCGAAGATCCAGGTCAGGGCCGATGGGAGGATCACCGATGTGGTGACGCGCGTCGGACTGGCACCCAGAATACGCGCGTTGGCGAGCAGGTTGCGATCAACCTCGCGCACTCCCTGGAAGGCGTTGAAGAAGACGATGAAGAACACCAGGACAGCCGCCAGCGCCACTTTGGACTGGATATCCAGGCCCAGCCCCACGGCGAAGAGAGGAGCGAGCGCGACTCGAGGGATAGAATTAAAGGCTTTCACGTAGGGTCCCAGGATGTCGGACAGGTAGCGATTACGTCCAAGCACCACGCCGAAAATGACGCCGAGTACCGCGCCGATTAAGAAACCTAAGAGAGCTTCCTCCAGCGTGACGGCGATTTGCTCCCACAAAGAACCCTGGGCCGTTCCCTGTGTTACCCACGTGACGATCTGGTTCCAGACACCCGTGGGCTGCCCCCAGAAGAACGGGTCAATAATCGGATGACCGGAAGGTACACTGGTAAGCAGTTGCCAGCCGCCGATGATTACGACGAATATTAGCACACGCAGGACATTGACCTGGATGTTTCGACGGCGTCTGGCCTGCTTATATGCTCTGACCTCTTTGCTCTCAGGAGCATTGATGGTTCGTTCATTAACCTCGTTGCTTAGTACGTTCATAGCTAATCATCACCTCATTGCGCAGATCTTCCCAGATTTGCTGATATAGTTCGATGAAACGCGGCTCGAAGCGGATTTCCGCTACATGGCGCGGGCGCGGCAGATCGATGGTATAGATACCTTTGACGGTACCTGGTCCTGCCGTGATGACGCATACGCGATCTGCCAGGGAAATGGCCTCCTCGAGGTCGTGCGTGACGAAGACGACGGAAGCATTGAGGGAAGACCACATTTGGAGCAATTCGTCTTCCATCAAGGTGCGCGTCTGCACGTCCAGGGCGCTGAATGGCTCATCCATGAGCAGGATTTGTGGCTCGTTGATGAAGGTCTGGGCCAGCGCCACGCGCTTGCGCATCCCACCCGAAAGCTGGTGCGGGTAGTGGTTCTCGAACCCCGACAGGCCCACACGCTCAATCCAGTTGTGCGCTCGTTCAAGAACCTGGGCCTTTGGCTGCCCGCGATAAAGCGGCCCGGTCGCTACATTATTCAGTACGCTTTTCCAGGGGAAGACCGCGTCGGTCTGGAAAACATAGCCGATACGCTTATCAATGTCCTGGACGGGTTCCCCCATCACCTCCACCATTCCCGCGCTTGGCTTCTCCAGGCCAGAAATAAGGCTCAGCGTGGTGGATTTGCCACAGCCGGTCGGCCCGACCACGGCGCAGAATTCGCCCGGCGCGACGCTGAGCGAGAGGTTCCGAATAGCAGTGTAGATTTGACCCGACGGCGTAGGAAACCTTTTAGTGACGTTGCGTAACTCGATAGCGGATGCAACCTGGCTCGAGACGTTTTGTGAAACGGTTGATGGATCTATCATAGGCAGAGCTTTGCTCACAGCACTCCTTTCTCAGATGGTCTACTGAAACAACTTCATGGGTATGCCAGAAATTGAGCCGTGTGAAATGTCTATGAAGATAGTGTAGTCGAAAAGCATAAACGGCGCATAAACGTGGCCTGTTGCGATATAAACAGCGCGTAAATATTTTTGGCATTCATATGGAGGTGATAAAAGCCAGTATGGAGGTAAACTTCACCAAATCTGCTGAGTATTAAGGGACAAGATCGGTCTTGGCCTGTCATTCTGAGCGCAGCGAAGAATCTGAGACTGTGTGAAAAGAATCGTCGTTCGGCCTGTCGAGCCACTTCTCGAGTGTCATTTTGACTGCACATGAGCGCTTTTCACACAGTCTCTCTCCCTCGCCACGCAGGGATTCTTCGCTGCGCTCAGAATGACATTGCCGACTTTGGCCGTTAATATTGATTAGGGACAAGGAGAGGCGTCTCGTATCATTAGCCAATGCGGTTGTCGAATATCATCAGGACAAAGGCGGGCATTTCCTGCCATTTGTCCGATTGAGCCTTCACTCTAGTTGTTGTTATTGCGCCACTGCATCAACATCATCAAATGAACTATGACGGAAGCCCATTGAGTAGAGCGTAGCATACGCGCCGTTTTGCTGGAGCAGTTCGCTGTGCGTACCCTGTTCGGTAATGCGGCCTCCTTGAAGCACGACGATATTGTCTGCTCCTTTGATGGTTGAGAGGCGGTGGGCAATTACCAGGGCTGTGCGCCCATCCAACAGCCGTTTTAAGCCCTGCTGCACGATGAGTTCGGTAAAGGTGTCGATATTGGCGGTGGCTTCGTCGAGGATCAGGATGCGCGGGTCGGCCAGCAGGGCGCGCGCGAACGAGATGAGCTGGCGTTGCCCCACGCTGAGGTTGCGCCCGCGTTCGCGGATGGGCGTATCGTAGCCGCCGGGTAAATGCGCTATCAGGTCGTGCGCGCCCACAGCGTGGGCGGCTTCCTCGATCTCCGCGTCGCTCGCGTCGAGGCGACCGTAGCGAATGTTGTCACGAATGGTGCCGGTGAAGAGGAATGGTTCTTGCAACACGACGCCGATCTGGCTGCGCAGCGAATGCTGGGTCACGTCGCGCACGTCATGCCCGTCGATCAACACCGCGCCATCCTGTATATCGTAGAAACGCGCCAGCAGACCGGCAATGGTGCTTTTGCCCGCGCCCGTCGGTCCTACAATGGCGATAGTCTGACCGGCCTGAATGTGCAGGTTGAAGTTGCGCAGGACGGGCAGCCCAGGGTTATAGCCGAAGGTCACGTTGCGAAATTCCACATCGCCCGCGATCTGTGGCAACTCTGGCGCGTCGGCTTTATCGACAATATCGACGGGCATTTCTAGAATCTGGAAGATGCGCTCCGCCGCTACGCCCGCGCGTTGCAGTTGTGAGTACTGCTGGCTGATGTCACGAATTGGATCGAAGAAGCGATTAATGTACAGGGTGAATGCCACCAGCACACCAACGGTCAGTGTGCCGCGCGAAACCTGCACGCCGCCGTACAGGATGGCGATAGCGATAGCCATGGCCGCGACCACCTCGACAAGGGGCAGGATAAGCGCGGCAATGCGGCTGGCCTCGTTATTGGTATCGCGGTTGTAAGCATTCAATTCATCGAACTCGTCGCGGTTGCGTTCCTCGCGCACCAGGCTTTGAATGACGCGCATCCCTGAAATGTTCTCTTGCAAGGTAGCGTTGACTACCGAGATGGCCGCGCGCGTGCGCCGGAAAGAGCGCGTGGCGTGCTTCTGCCAGAATGCCGTGATGATAAACATGATGGGCATGACGGTGAGCGAGAGCAGCGCAAGCGTTACGTTCATCACCAGCATAGCTATGATAATGCCTACCAGCGAAATGAGCGAGCCAAGCATAGAGAGCAGCCCCGAACTCAGCATCGACTCAAACACATCAATATCGGTTTGCAGCCTCGACATGACGCGGCCAATCTGCGTGCGGTCATAGAAACCGAGCGAAAGTTGCTGCAAATGCGTGAACATATCGGTACTGATATGATAGAGTATTTGCTGCCCCGCCCACGACATCGTCCACACTTGCCAGTATTGCGCCTGCCACATCAGCACATTTATCACGATCAGCACGACGCTGATAATCGCCAGCCCTTTCAAGTCGCCATGACTGATGAACTGGTCGATAGCCACGCCGATCAGGTAGGGGTTTGCCAGGCTGAACAGGATGTAGAGCAGCATCAGCCCGATGCTGGCAAACGTCCACCCTTTATAGCGGGCCAGATACGGTCCAAATTTGCCAATGAGTTGCCAGTCAAATTTCCTTGAAACATTCTCATCCGACCGTTCCAGGCTGTTTTCGCGCCAGAGTTTGCGCTGTTTATTGTCTTTCTGCTCAGTATGCAGCTTGCGAGGGTTTGCTTTCATGATGCCTGCCTCTCTTCCGTGCCGGACGGAGAAGTCACCATACGCTCCTCAAACTCCTCCTGCTCGCGTAGTTGCAAATCGTACAGGCGAGTGTAAGCGCCGCCCTGCGCCAGTAGCGTCTTATGGGTGCCGCGCTCGACGATGCTGCCCTGATCGAGTACCAGAATCTGGTCGGCGCTCTTGATGGTGCGCAGGCGCGAGGCGACCACAAAGGTTGTGCGCCCCTGCATGACCACGTCCAGGGCCTGCTGGATGAGATACTCCGTCTCCATATCGACGCTCGAAGTCGAGTCGTCGAGAATGAGAATGCGCGGATTAAGCAGCAAGGTGCGCGCGATAGCCACGCGCTGTTTCTGGCCGCCGGAGAGCGTTACGCCGCGCTCGCCTACCCATGTATCATAGCCATCCGGCAGGGTTAAGGCGAATTCGTGGATGCGCGCGGCCTTCGCTGCCGCGATAATCTGGTCCTCCGTCGCGCCCGCTACGCCGTAGGCGATATTATCGCGCAGGGTCGCATTGAACAGGAAGACATCTTGCAAGACCAATCCCACGCTGCGCCGCAGCGATGCAAGCGTCACCTCGCGCACATCTTTGCCATCGATTAGCACGCGCCCTTCCGTCACGTCGTAGAAGCGCGGCAAGAGGTGCAATATGGTGCTTTTGCCGCTGCCAGTTGCGCCGAGGATGGCGATAATCTGACCCGGCTGCGCATCGATGGTAATGTCGCGCAGCACCTCGCGCCCGTTGCCATAATCAAAAGCCACATTCTCAAACTGCACATGCCCTTCGACGCGCTTTAATTTCACCGCGCCGACTGCGTCAGCGATAGCGGACGGCGTATCCAGCACGCTGAAGATGCGTATGCCGCCGGAGAGTCCGCGCAAAAACCATGTTACCATGTAGCCAAAGCTGCGCACGGGTGTAGCCAGCAGCAGCATGTACTGACTGACGGCCACCAGCACGCCCAGGCTGAGTTGATGCCCGATCACCGCGATACCGCCCACCCACACGACCACTACGGTAATCACGTTCAGTACGAGTACCATCAATGGCTGATTCCACGCTGAAAGGCGCATGGCGCTCATATTGAGTTCGCGCACCTCCAGATTTTTGGCATCGTACTGGGAAATGGCGAATTTTTCGCGCGCGAAAGCTTTCACCACGCGCATCCCGCTCAGGTTCTCCTGCATGATGGTGCCGAGCGCGCCTGTTTCATTCTGCACATCTAGCCAGAGGGGGCGCAAGCGGCGGCTCACCTGCGTAGAAAGTAGGATGAGCAGCGGTACACATAGCATCGTCACCAGCGCCAATCGCCAGTCGAGCCGGAAAAGGATCACGCTAATGGCAGTGAACATTACCAGCGCCAGCAGACCGCGCAGCAGTCCCAGCGGGATGAAGTTGCGCACTGCCTCAATGTCAACCGTCATACGCGACATTAACTGGCCTGTCTCCGATTCGTCGTGAAACGAGAAGCTGAGGTTCTGCAAATGGTCATACAGGATGTTGCGCAGGTCATAGGCGACATAGTTGGAGACGGCCTGTGAGAGATAGCCCTGTCCATAGGCGCACAGCCCGCGTAAAGAGCTGGTAACAAGAATGGCACCGGTTGCGAGCAGCAATATGCTGAATTGCCCGTGTCGCAGTCCTGTATCGATGACCAATGCCAGCAGCCAGGGTACGATCAGCGCGAAGCCTGTAGAAAACCCCAGGCAGACGATGGCACCGAGCGCCGACTTCCAGTGAGGGCGAAGCAGTTTGAATATGCGTACATAAATACCAAGATTGTCTTTCCACGAATCGAGATACAGAGCGTTAATCGACTGATCCTTTTTAGGAGGAATCACACAAACATCCTTTCATCAATGCACACAGAGCTACGGCAGAGGATGAATCTACTGCTCAAATGCAATCGTGGGAGTATCCGCTCATGTAGAAGAGTGGCTTTATTTTAATGGTGCTTTAATTATACCACAGGCTTGCGCCCTATGTGGCAGAGTTTTTTACATATTTCAGCTTGACAATGTATCCATTACCGATTATAGTTATATCGTAACACGATGTAACGCCCTGCGAAAAGGGAGTGTTACGGGTCAAAGACGCATCTCGAAACTGCCTGATGCCAGTTTGGCCGGAACAAAGGAGAAAGTTATGTCAAAGCTGACATCAATGATGAGAAGTGGCAAGCGTATGATCGTCAAAACGAGAACGGGTTTCAGAGCCACAACGAAGACCGCTTTAGGCCGATCTGACCGGGGAGTGTCGCAAGACGCACTGAGACTAGAACATGCTACGCCGGGTGAGGGTACTCTGACCTCACTAGGTCGGCCTGACCAGGGAGTGTCGCAAGACGCACTGAGGCCAGAACATGCCAGGCCGGACGCGAAGAACCTGACTGCGCTGGGTCGGCCTGACCGGAAAGCATCACACGATGCTCTGGAGCCTCAAGACGATTCTAAGACCAGTGCTTAGGCTATCAGGTCGTTACACTGTTACAGCAACGCGGCTTCAATCCCGGCTGCTATAGTCGGGTAGCGATCCGCGAAGGCTCGTAATAACCCGAAGCAGCCAGCCAGCATCATGTCGCCATGCGGCGTAGCCTCATATGGCTTGAGGGCAGAGCCGCGCAGCATTTCGCGGCGCGGACCCGTCACGGCCAGAAAGGGGAAAGATACGCCGTTGGATTTGCCGTCTCCGAGGATCAAAGCTCCATGTCCGCTTGTGTCGAAAACCTCGGCATTGGTCAGCGTGCCATTAGCAAGCTTTACCAGCATTTGCTCCAGGTGTGATCGGTCGATCTCTCCTGTATGATGCTCGAAAATGCCCGCAATTTTCCCCTGCACAAGATGGAATGCCAGCGTGTGGAAGTTGCCGATGTTACACAGTATGCTTTCCGATTGCCCTTTCACTATGGGGTCTTCCAATGCGCCCAGCGCGGCTGCCGAGCCGGTGTCCATCAGTAGCAATGGCGTATCAGGCGGCGAGTCGCTCAATTGCAGGTAGCGCGCGCTGCTCTTTGTAATCGAGCGCAGGCGTGTCAGTTCGGCGGGTGTGTCTTGCGCTGGATAGGCGAAGGCGCTGGGAACGGGCTGCCTGCGCACCGTCTGTTCGATGAAGTCGAAGCGAAAGCGGCGGTCGCTGATGCCAGGCGGCGCGGCCCCATGATCGAAAGCCGCGATAGCCAGCCCATCCACGGATGGGTCAATATCGAAAGCGCGCAACGCCGTAATGATAGCGCTTGCATCAAAATCCTGCAACTCGATGTGCTGCCAGTCAGCCTGCTGAGTACGCCGGGCTGCCTCCTCGTCCTCGATAATCTCAAATCCCATGCGCTCAACCTGCGTCAGGTCATCATCAAAGGTGCGCCCGGCCTCCCGCGTCACGGCCACCGCGTAGCCAGCCAGAGCGTGATCGCGCGCTGCCCAGTGCGAGGGGCCGCCGCCCATCGTCACGCCCGTCAGCAGGATGGCTTGCCCGCGCTCCGTGGCGCGTTTAATGCGTTCCGCCACGATTACCGTTGGCGACGGCATGACCAGTTTGAAATTGTTCTCTATCGTTTTGCCGCTCTCGAAGAGCAGGATGTCCTGTGTGCCTGTGCCGACATCGGCGGCTAAGATGCGCATAGGTGTACTCCCAGGTGATCTAAGCATGTAGCTTTTCTAAATCATAGTAACATTGTAACAGAAAAACCTGCCCATCGCGTTATTATAACCTCTTCAAACGTATATAATTAGGTACAGGTAAAATCAGTGTTGCAGAAGGGAACATGACTATGGCAGAAGACGCAAAGAAACAAGATGCTCCTCATCTATCATCGACTTACCAGCCCATCGAGGATTACGCGATTATTGGCGACTTGCACACCGTCGCGCTGGTGGGCAAGAACGGCTCGATCGACTGGTGTTGCATACCGTGCTTTGATTCGCCGAGCGTTTTCGGCGCATTGCTGGACGCGCGTAAGGGAGGCTTCTTCCGTATCGCGCCGCCCGATACGCCGGGTATAGGTCATAAACAGCTCTATTTGCCGGAGACCAACGTTCTGATTACCCGTTTTCTCACCGTAGATGGCGTGGGTGAGATCACCGATTTTATGCCGGTGAAGCACGAAGGCAGTCCGCGTCACTTGCATCATATTATTCGTTCTGTACAGGTAGTGCGCGGCTCGCTTACTTTCGAGATGGTTTGCCGGCCCGCGTTTAACTTTGCGCGTGATGATCATAAAGTGCATCTTTCCAAAGATGGGGCGGTCTTTAACAGTCAACATTTATGCCTGGGATTGGCGGCAACCGTTCCTCTTGAGGAAGATGGGGAGGGTGGAGTACGCACGACATTTACCCTTCATGCCAATCATTCCGCTCATTTTATCCTGGAAAGCGCGAGAGATGATGATCTTGCCCCGGCGCGTCTCACGCACGCTCAATATCAGGCAGCGTTTCAACGTACAGTCAATTACTGGCATAGCTGGGTGGCGCAATGCACCTATCACGGGCGCTGGCGAGAGACGGTACGGCGTTCGGCGTTAGTCTTGAAACTGCTAACCTATGCTCCTACCGGCGCGATTGTAGCCGCCGCGACCACCAGCTTGCCCGAAACAATTGGTGGCCCCAGAAACTGGGATTACCGCTTCACCTGGTTGCGCGATGCCTCGTTCTCGCTGTATAGCCTGCTGACACTGGGATTTGCCCAGGAGGCGCAGGCATTTATGAACTGGTTGGACGCGCGCTGTCACGAGCTTGGAGAAAACGGCACATTGCAGCCCATGTATGGCATCAACGGCGAGCATGAATTGACGGAATTCACGCTCGATCATCTTGAAGGCTATCGCAAGAGCGCGCCCGTGCGTATCGGCAATGGGGCGTATAAGCAAAAACAGCTTGATATTTATGGTGAGTTGATGGACGCCATTTATATCTACAATCGTTTCGGCACCATTTCGTATGATCTGTGGCAGAACCTGCGCCACCTGCTTGAATGGCTGGGAGATCACTGGCAGGAACCCGACGAGGGCATCTGGGAGGTGCGCGGCGGTCCCAAACGCTTCGTGCATTCACGCCTGATGAGCTGGGTCGCCTTCGACCGTGCTTTGCGCCTGACGCGCCATCGCGGGCTGCCTGCCCCAATGGGCGTCTGGATGCAGAAAAGTGCTGAAATCTACGAGCAGGTCATGAATGCAGGATGGAGCGAGAAGAAACAGAGCTTTGTGCAGTATTATGGCAGCGAAGCGGTTGATGCCAGTTCGCTGCTCATGGTGTTGACGAATTTCACGGGGCCAACAGACCCACGTATGTTAGAAACCATTGAGCGCATTCAAAGAGAGTTGACGAGCGATTCGCTCGTGCATCGCTACGATCCAAAGAAGGCAGCCGATGATGGTCTGGGCAGCGTCGAAGGCACGTTTAGCGCGTGTAGCTTCTGGCTGGCCGAATCGCTGGCGCGGGCGGGTCGCCTGGACGAGGCGCGCCTGATGCTGGAAAAGATGCTCTCCTACAGCAACCATGTGGGCCTCTATGCCGAGGAAATCGGCCCAACGGGCGAGGCGCTGGGCAATTTCCCGCAGGCATTCACGCATCTCTCACTGATTACGGCCTGTGTCAACGTCGATGCGGCCTTGAATAAGGGGGTTACAAGCTAACAAATGTCATAAAACTTGACGTAAGCGCGAAGAGGGGATACAATGTGAGGTGAGATCATCGGTAAATAATCATTTAATTCGCCGGGCGACTCTAGCCGTCCGGTTTTCTTATGCCTTTGGGGAGTTATTCATAAAAAGTATGCAGGTAATAGATACAATGACCCGGACAGAACAGTTAGTGCGGCGGGAAGACATCCGCAATGTTGCCATTATAGCCCACGTCGATCATGGGAAGACCACGCTGGTAGACGGTCTGCTCAAGCAGAGCCACATCTTCCGCGAAAATCAACAGGTGGGCGAATTGATTATGGACACCAACGACCAGGAGCGCGAGCGTGGCATCACCATCCTGGCGAAGAATACCGCCATCATCTATCGCGGCATCAAAATTAATATCATCGATACGCCCGGACATGCCGATTTTGGCGGCGAGGTCGAGCGCGTACTCAACATGGCCGACGGCTGTATCCTGCTGATCGACGCCGTCGAAGGCCCTATGCCGCAGACGCGCTTTGTCCTGCAAAAGGCATTAGAACTGAACCTCAAACCGATTGTGGTCATCAATAAGATTGACCGCCGCGATGCGCGTATCGAGCAGGTCTACGAGTGGACGCAGGATTTGTTCCTTGAACTGGCTACCACCGACGCGCACCTCGATTTTAGCGTGCTGTACGCCATTGGGCGCGATGGTGTGGCGATGTATCACCCCGACGACGAGCGTCTCAGCCTGGAACCGCTGTTTGAAACGATTGTTAATACCATCCCGGCTCCGGTGGTTGATATGGACGCGCCCCTGCAAATGCTGGTGGCGGCTCTTGACTATGATGACTACAAAGGCAAGTACGCGATTGGGCGCATCGTGCGCGGGCGTATCACCAGTAACAGCTTTGTCGCGCACATCAACCGCGATGGCGTGATAGCGCGCCAGAAGATCAATCTTGTCTTTACCTACAAGGGCTTGCAGCGCATCGAGGTGCAGGAGGCGCAGGCCGGCGATATTGTGGCATTGACGGGCATCGCCAACGCCAATATCGGCGAAACCATCGCTGACGTGGATACTCCCGAAGCCTTACCCACCATCGCCATCACAGAACCGACGCTGAAAATGACCTTTGGCGTCAATAGCAGCCCATTCGCGGGTAGAGAGGGCAGGTATCCGACCTCGCGCCAGTTGCGCGCGCGCCTGTACCGCGAACTGGAAACCAACGTGAGCTTGCGCGTGGTGGATGGCAATACGCCCGACGAGTTTGTCGTCTCCGGGCGTGGCGAACTGCACCTTTCCGTATTGATCGAGACCATGCGCCGCGAGGGATACGAGTTCCAGGTCTCGCGCCCCGAAGTGATTACGCGCGAAGAAGACGGCCACGTTGTCGAGCCGATTGAACAACTGGTGATCGACACGAAGGATAGCTACATCGGCGTACTAACGGAGACGCTGGCAGCGCGTAAAGCGCAATTGACCAACATGACCAACGATGGTTCGGGCAACGTGCGCCTGGAATACCATATCCCGACACGCGGCCTGATCGGATTTCGCAACGCCTTCCTCACGCTGACTCAAGGCAATGGCGCTATGAGCAGCTTGCTGATCGGCTATCAACCCTGGATGGGCAAGATCGGTACGACGCGCATGGGCGCGTTGATCGCTTCGGAGATGGGCGTGGCCGTGACTTATGGCCTGAACAACGCGCAGCAGCGCGGGGACACCTTCATCGAGCCAGGCACGCCCGTGTACGAGGGCATGATTGTGGGACTGAATGTGCGACCGATGGATATGGTAGTCAACGTCTGCAAAGAAAAGCAGAAAACCAACATCCGCTCCTCCACTTCGGACATCATGGTACGTCTGACGCCGCCCATCATTATGAGCCTCGAGCAATCGCTCGACTTCATCAATAACGATGAATTGGTTGAGGTGACGCCGCAAAACATTCGCCTGCGCAAACGCTATCTCACGCAAAACGAACGCGCGCGAGCGCGTGGTCTGGATTAGCTGGCTATACTCCCTCTTCTTCCATGATTGAGATCTGTTCCAGCGCCAGATATTGGTTGTGGCAGGCGGCACAGTGACCCAGATGGAGCGCGACCTCGGCCAGGGCGGTTTCAGGCATGGTGGCGAGGGGATAGTCCGGGTGGGTTGCTTCGTAGTAGGTCGGGAAACGCGCGCGGCACTGCTCGCAGGTCAGGTTGTCTCGAATTAAGGCTTTGGAAAGTTGGATAAGACCACGCGCGCAGGTTGGGCAGGTATGAATGTGGGTAGAGATAAGATTGTAGGCAATATCTCTATCCTCATCCTGCCAGTAGATGCTAAGCAGATGATAAAGCTCATCACATCGCATGGTCGTTTGCTCCATCCAATCCGGGGCGGCCATGCGCGTTCAGCTACCGCAGCCAGGGCCGTAGAGCTTCCAACACTTTTCGATTGCGGCGGAGAGCTTTTAATGCTCTATGCCGCCAGAGATAGACTTCCTGTACCTGTACACCTAAAAGCGTGGCTAGTTCACGCTCGTCCATACCGGCAAGGTAGGTGCCAGAGAGGACTTGCCGGTAGCGTTTACTGCTTAATGATAGCATAGCATTACTGAGCGTTTGTTGCAATTCCTGCAGGTCAAATTTTGCTTCCGGGCTATTAGTATTGCATCGATCTTCCAACCCCTCTATATATACTTCGTATTGAGCATCCAGTGAAATCACAGATTCTTGCTCTGCTTTTGCCACAAAGGCATACGCCTGGCGATTCAGGATCGTCAGTGACCATTTCAAAAAAGCTGCCGGGTCATCTGGTCCGCCGGGTGGGTGAGACGCGCAGGCTTTCTGCGCAATCTCCAGCGTCATCTGTAGCACGTCTTCGGCGGCATCTTCGTGCTGCATGAGCTGTGGGGCATAGGGAGAATTCTGCAATGATTTTGCGAGGTAGCGACGAAGGTTTTCAAAGCCGCAATTCTGTATCTCTTCATGTGGAGAACAACACGCCTGGTACAATAGACGACTACAATAACGTAATGCTATGCGGTTCAGAAGTTGCTGAGAAGTTTGATCTTCCTGAAGTGATAGAGCTTCCCACTCTTCCCTGACCCGCGCTGAAAGCGTTTCTACTGTGAGCAACCCCCTGGCGCAGCGCTGGATCGCCAGTCCAGCGGCGCTGTGTATGCATTGTGCGAGGTCACCGCACGGCTCGGTCATATCTCTTCCTTTGACCTTTCCAGGGCCTGTTTACGATCGATGGACTGCGACGAGAACGTTATCTCCATTCGTCTCTTCCTCTCCCAGCCAGCTGAAAAGTAGCTCTTCTGTAGTAATTGACGTAGATTTGCTGCAAAACACAAAGCCAATCCATACAAAAAAACCGTGTTTGCGAAAAAAAGACGCTGATATTGCAAGTTTTTTTACTCCTTCTCACACCTGATGAGTGGAGAGGCAAAATGCAGCCCTCCATGTGAAGATAGCGCGCGAAGCGCGAAGGAAGAGAAGGAGTATTTCATGGTTGTCTCGCTGAAACGGACTGTAGTAATGATCATTCTGGCGCTGGTGTTGTTGGCCGCGCTAATTGGCTGGACGGTGCGCGCGCAGGCATCGCCGTCCTTACCATTTCACACAGGTCTGCATAGCAGCCATGCGGTGGCTCTCACCTGTCCGCCGCCGCCGCGTTACTGCTAAGGCACTATCAACACAGGGGCGCGAACTTCGCGCCCCTGTTTTTTGTTGAGGATGGTTATACTGTAACTTTTTGACGTAACAGCATATGGGGGAAATGCCTTCCCTGTAGTATAGTTTCAGGATGTAATGGATACAGGAGCTAAAATGCGCCATGCCGCCAGGAATCATGCTATGATATGATGGTAATAAAGATGCACCGTGTCGAAGGGGAGAAATAGCCGTGACGAGACCTGAAGAGTCTAAGCCACCACTGGTGACTTTTTATACGAAAGCTGGCTGCCATCTGTGCGAGGAAGCGCGCGATATGCTCGAAGATATCGCCGCCCTCACACATTTTGAACTGACTGAGATCGATATTCGTAGTAACCCGAACACCTTTGAAAAATATCGCTACCGTATTCCGGTCATTATCGTTGATAACGAAGAGAATATGCTGGAAGGACGCATCGATTTCCGCGATTTAACCAGAGCATTTCATCTGCGCTAATCCGCCTCATCTGGAAGAAGAATGTCAATGGCTCTACAATATACGCAACAGGACACGCGCTTAAATGGGAAAATTGGCCGGGCGAAGGCGGCATGGCAACATATCGGCTCATTTTTCTATAATCACTGGGCCACGCTTATCATGTGCATCCTGGGTCTGGTGGTTTTCTCCTCTTTTAGTGTGCCAGTACTGGCGTACTTTGGCTTTGATCACCTCTCAAAATTGATTTACAATGCCATGCATTATATTTGCGGGCAAATTCCCTCGCATTCGCCTTTCATCTGCGGTCATCAATGTAGCCTATGCTTCCGCTGCACCGCCATCTATGGCACGCTGTTCGTGACAAGCGCGGTCTATGTATTTACGAAGAAACGCATACAGGGTATATCCTGGTGGATGCTGGGATTGTTGACCCTGCCGATGGCCTGGGATGGTATAACGCAATTGTTCGGTCTGCGCGAAAGCACAACGACATTGCGCCTGATTACCGGCGCGCTCTTTGGCCTGGGTTGCGCCCTGTTCGCCTTTCCCCTTGTGCAAAAGACCCTGCTCGAATCCCATGCGCCGCTGGTTCAGCCCTACAATGCTCAGGGCCGCTCGTTTATAGACAGGGACGCGAACTGATCGGTTAAGAATACGTGATATTTATGCATTGTTGCCAGAATGCGTTATAATCATCCTGTTAAAT